>DASYBN010000083.1:0-2036 GCA_036500785.1 Acidobacteriaceae bacterium | reverse complement strand
GATGAATATTACGGTTGGAAAAAACGCGTCAAGAACAACGAAGACAATAACGGTGAAGGCGTCGGGGGGCGGAACCTCCGCAACGACGACCGTAAACCTTTCGATCCACTAAACCGGCAACGGTTTCAGCGGCCCGGAGTGAAGAGCTCCGGGCCGTTTCGTTTGTGGTCAGCTGAGGCCTGCGCCCGAACGCGCACCAGCACGGGTTCTTTACAATGGAAGTCTATGCAAGAGTTCACAGCAAGAGATACGCAGCCTGGTGGGGCTGCACCGGAGAGGTATAACCCGGCGGAGATAGAGACGAAGTGGCAGGCGCGGTGGGACGCCGATGCCGCGCTCTATCGCGCCGAGGACCACGCCGGCGGAAAGCCGAAGTTTTACTGCCTGGAGATGCTGCCGTATCCCAGCGGCAAGCTGCACATGGGCCATGTGCGCAACTACTCCATCGGGGACGCGCTGGCGCGCTACATGTGGATGCGCGGCTACAACGTGCTGCACCCGATGGGATGGGACGCGTTCGGCTTGCCGGCGGAGAACGCCGCGATCAGCAATAAGACGCCGCCTCGCGAGTGGACGCTCGCAAACATCGCTGCGATGCGCCAGCAGATGCGCCGCATGGGTTTCAGCTACGACTGGGCCGGCACCGAGGTCACGACTTGCCTGCCTGACTACTACCGCTGGAACCAGTGGTTCTTCCTGAAGATGTACGAGCGCGGGCTCGCGTATCGCAAGTCGAGCAAGGTGAACTGGTGCCCGAAGTGCTGCACCGTGCTTGCAAATGAGCAGGTGGTCGGCGGCTACTGCTGGCGCCACGAAGACACGCTCGTCGAACAGCGCGAGCTGGAGCAGTGGTTCTTCCGCATCACCAATTATGCGGACGAGCTGCTGGACGGCCTCGACAAGCTGCCCGGCTGGCCCGAGAAGGTGCGCACGATGCAGCGCAACTGGATCGGTCGCAGCGAAGGCGCCAATGTTGAGTTCGCCGTGGAGGGCGCATCGGACAAGATCACTGTCTTCACAACGCGCGTGGACACGATCTTCGGCGCAACATCCATCCAGCTTGCGCCAGAGCACGCGCTGGTGAAGGCGTGGGCTGCTGAGGACACGGAACTCGCGAAGGCCGTGGACACGATGATTGCCGAGCAGAAGACCGCGAAAGAGACCGACACCTTCGGCAACATCGAAAAGCATGGCGTCGCGACCGGCAAGAGCGCGGTGAATCCGTTCACCGGGGAGACGCTGCCGATCTGGGTCGCGAACTACATCCTCGCCGACTACGGCACCGGCGCGATCATGAGCGTGCCCGGACACGATGAGCGCGACTTCGAGTTCGCGACGAAGTATGGGCTGCCGATCAATCGCGTCGTCGCGCCGGCGACCTCCGGCGGGGTGGACGACGATTCGGGCGACCTCGCGCTGCCGTATCTCGGTGAAGACGATGCCGTGCTGGTCGACTCCGGCGAGTGGACTGGCGAGGCTGCTCTCGAAGCCCAGGACAAGATGGGCCGCTTCGCTGAGGAGCACGGATTCGGCAAGCGCACAACGACCTTCCGTCTGAAGGACTGGGGCGTAAGCCGCCAGCGTTATTGGGGCACGCCGATCCCCATGATCTATTGCGATGGTTGCCGTGAGCAGAACACTGGACCAAACGCCGGCATCGTGCCGGTGCCCGAGAATGCGCTGCCGGTGCTGCTGCCGGACAACATCAACATCACGCAGGAGGGTGGAAGCCCGCTGGCGAAGGTGCCGGAGTTTGTGAACACGACCTGCCCGAAGTGCGGCGGTCCCGCGCGGCGCGAGACGGACACGATGGATACCTTCGTCGATTCGAGCTGGTACTTCTACCGCTACACGGACGCGAAGAATGCGGGTGCGCCGTTCGATTCTGCGAAGGCGAACTACTGGTTTCCGATCGATCAGTACATTGGCGGCGTCGAGCACGCGATTCTGCACCTGATCTACTCACGCTTCTGGACGAAGGTGATGCGCGATCTTGGCATGATCAGGAACGACGAGCCTGCGACGCGCCTCTTCAC
>DASYBN010000082.1:0-20505 GCA_036500785.1 Acidobacteriaceae bacterium | reverse complement strand
ACCGCAACCGACGGGCGCCGCCCCATGGCACGGATGACATCGCCCCGGCAAACGCCCACGGGCTCCTCGGTCATCATCGACAGAATGGTTTTCCCGCGAAACCCGATGATCTCTCCGGTAAATTTTCTCTTGCCTCCTCCGGTTAATTCGCACGCCTCGCCCACCGACCCCCACGGCCCGTCGGATTCAACGAGGTTTCCGGAGACACGGAAGGCGCGTCCCTGCCATCGCACGGGCGCGCAGTGAGCGAGTGATCGTTCGAGCTGCTCGAGGATCTCCGGTGTCATGGTCGCTCCGGCCGTTGCGCCATCAGCATTAGAAAGCTCTCTTCGATGCCACGCAGCTGGGCCTCGAAGCCGAAGTTCGCCGTGCCCATCTCTGTGTCGACTACGCAGTCTCCTGGGCTCAGCGTCTCATCCGCCTGCACGATCCACTGCAGCGCCTGACTTTCGCTCTGCTGCACTGCGCGCCAGGATTCCACCTCCACCAGAGGCACGCGCAGTTTCACCGCACGCTCACACTGCATGCGATCCAGCGCAATCCGCACGAGGCCCGCGAGTAGCACTGGATCGGCCTGTGCCTCGCGCTCCAGTATTTTGCGCGCAATTGCAAGCGAGAGCTGTACAAGCTCATGCTCCGCACGCCTGAAGTACGAGGCGCGCTCCACCGAAAACTCGTCGAGCGCCTTTGACATCCGCCGCTCGATTCGCCGCCGTTCCTCCTGAATCTCTGCACGGAATCGACGCTCCACTTCCGCAGTCGCCTCCTCGCGCGCGCGCGCCACGCGCTCTTCCACCTCGCTCTCCGGCACCCCCGCTGGTAAAGGCGGAACGTCGATCACCTGCGCCTCCAGCTCCGGCAATGCGTGCGCAGCCGCTGCGGCATCGCGGTACTCCAGCGCGGCGATCGAACCGGTGAAAGCACTAAACAAAGGCCTCTCCTTCGTCGAGCCGCAAGCTCATCCTTCCCTCTTCTTCCAGCCGGTGCGCCATGCTCACCATCTCTCCCTGGGCTTTGAGCACATCCTTGGTGCGAACTGGACCAAGGGCATCGATCTCCTCCTTCAGCATCTGCATGGCGCGCATCGACATTGTCTTGAAGAATCGCTCGCGCAGCTCCGGGCTGGCTCCCTTCAGGGCCAGCGCGAGCAGGCCACGCTCCACCAGGTTGGAAAGCTCGCGCAGCTGTGCGTCATCGAGCCGCACAAAGTCGTCGAAGGTGAACATCAACTCGCGAATGCTGTTGGCGAGCTTGGAATCCTGGCTGTCAATCGTCTCCAGAATCTCGCGCGATGTCTCCGGATCCACACTGTTCATCAGGGCAGCCACATTCTGAAAGCCCGAGTACGTTCGCTTGTGAATCTCGCCGGCCGATCGAAGCCGCCGATGAAAGGCCGCCGAGATGCGCTCGGCCATCATGGGCGAGAACTGTCGCAGGTTCGCCAGTCTGCGCACTGATTCAGCGCGCACACTGCGCGGCAGATGCACCAGCAAGGCTGACGCCTGCTTCGGCTCAAGATGACCAAGCACCAACGCCACCGTCTGCGGATGTTCTCCTTCCAGCAACCGCGCAAGCTGTTTGGGATCCGCCTTCTGCAGCGACTCTGCGCGCCCGGAGTTCAACTCATCCGTCCTCACCATCTGGCTTTGCATGGTGCGCGCTCCGCTCTCGCCGAAGGCCTTCACCAGCAGGCGCGTCGCCGTCGCCGTATCCCCGCGAGTGAGCAACTCACGAACATAGCTCATCTGGTGATACTCCTGCAGAACCTGTTGCGAGATAGCAGGAGGAACCCGACCGAGCCCGCTGATCTCGCGCGTGATCACCTGCAGATCCTGCTCCGGAAGATTGCGCAGCAAGGCACTGGCTGCATCGTCGCCCAACACTGTCATGAGAACGGCCGCCTTCTGCACACCGCGTAGTTGCCTGTACTCCACGCCGTCCTTCATGCCTCGGGCTCCTCCAGCCAGCTCTGCAGGGCGTGCGCCATCTTGACGGGTTCGGCCTGCACCATGTCCGTCAGCCGCCGCTTCAGGTTGATTGCGCTGGTGTCTGGTTCCAGCAGCGCATCGAGTTCTTCAGACGTGACCGCGGGCGTCTCCTGGGGCTGTGGCAGAGCCATCGCCGGCGGGGCTCCGGCGCTCAGCTCATGCAGGGTCGCAGCAACCTGCTTCTGCATCGGCCTGAAGATGAGCGCCCACGCAATCACAAACAACCCCAGCAGCGCAGCGTAATGCAGCGGCGTCGCAAACTCCTCGGCGGCGGTTTGAATTTTTTCGGCCAGCGTCGGCTCCGCGTCATCCGCGGAGTCGTTGAACTTCATGTTCTCCACAGTAATGACATCGCCTCGCTGCGTATCTGTGCCCAGAACGCCGGCGGCAAGCGCCTGCAGTTGATTCAGCTGCTCCGGAGATCGCTTATACGTGCTTCCGATCAGCCGTCCATCGACCATCTTTTTATCGGAGTAGTCATTGACCAGGATTGCGGCTGTGATCCGCCGAATGCGTCCGGCGGGCAGGATCGTATGACGCGTTAGCTTATTCACGCCGAAGGTGGAGCTGTCCGAGCTCGAGGTTTGGCTGCCGCCGTCGGTGCTTGCGTCGGCCTGGATGGTGCCCTTGCCCGGCGTGCTCGGGATATTGCTCGAGGTGCCAGCTACGCCACCCTGGTCTGTGTCGCTCGTCTGCTCGCGCGTGCGCTGCGTCGTCAACAATGCGCTGACGGATGGATCATACTTGTCCTCGTTCTCTTCCGTGCTGGTCGGGTCGTACTCGACATTGACGCTCGCACGCAGGTTTTCGGCGCCGACCACGGGACCCAGCGTTTCGACCAGACGCTTGGTGAGTTCTTCCTCGATCTCATGTCCCTGCGTGGTTCCGTCATGACGGTTGAGCGGCTCGTCGGTGTCCGCATCAATGATTGCCACATCATTTGGCGCAAGGTTCTCTACGGCTCCACTCACCAGCCGGGCAATCGCGTCTACCTGATCTCCCGTCAGGCCTTCGCGCCGCAGTCGCAACGCCACCGATGCCTTCGCGGGCAGGGACCGATCGAGAAACACGGAGTCTTTCGGCATCACCAGGTGCACACGTGCGCTCTTCACGTTGTTCAAAGTGGCGATAGTGCGCTCCAGTTCTCCCTCAAGCGCGCGCTGATAGTTCACCTTCTCGTCAAACTCCGTCTGGCCCCAGGAACTCTTGTCGAAGAGCTCGAAGCCCATGCGCCCGCTGTGCGTCGCTCCCTGTGAAGCAATCTCCATCCGCGCCTGATCCAACTCGCTCGCGGGCACGTCGATCTCCTTGCCATCCGGAGACATCTTGTAGTCGATTTTTTTCGCCGCGAGCTGTTGCGCAATGGTCTGGCTGTCGTCCGCTTCCAGGCCCGTCATCAGCGGCTTGTAGTCGGGAGCGCTCATCATCGTGGTCATTATCCCTACACCGACGACTACCGCCAGAGTCCCGCCCGCAACGATCATCCGCTGCCGCCGGTTCATACGCTGCCAGAGCTGGCGCAGTTGCTCCATAAACTTGTTCAGCATTCATCAGCCCCTTCAGAACTGCATCTTGTCCAATTCCTGATAGGCGCTGACCACCTTGTTCCGCACCTGCATCATCAGCTGGAACGCTATATCCGCCTTCTCCACCGAGACCATGGTCTGTCCGATATCGGCATTGCCAGCGCCCTGCACCATGCCTGCAATCTGCTGGTCCGCGCTGTTCTGCAGCGAGTCCACATCCTTCACTGCCGACTGAAACACGTCCGTAAAGCTCGCCCCTGCGCCCTGCGCAGGCGATGCAACAGGTTGTGCTCCCAGCTGCGTTGCCAGTGAAGAGACCGCCGCTCCAATACCGCTGACCATTTCAAACTCCTCTAACTCTTCAGAAGATCGATTGACTGCTCGATCATCTGCTTTGAAGCCGAGATCGCTGAGGCATTCAACTGATACGCACGCACCGAACCCATCAGATCGACCATCTCCTGCGCAGGATTGATGGCCGGATACGAGACATAGCCTTCCTTGTCCGCGTCCGGATGTCCAGGCTCATACCGGCGAATGGGGTCGGCCTGATCTTCGACTACCTTGGTAAGGCGAACGCCGCCGGTCTGCGGCGCCGAGCTTCCGTTTGTGCCCAGCAACGATTGGAACGGTGACCCGCTGCTCTCGAGCACAACCTCGCGCCGCCGATAGGGCCCGGTTCCGGCCTCCGTTCTTGTCGTATCCACATTCGCGAGATTGGCAACGGCCACCTCTGAGCGCTCACGTTCGGCCGAAAGCGCCGAGGCGCTGATGTTCAATGCGCTGAAGACTCCCACCGCCCGCTCCTTCTGACCTACTGATCGCTACTGTTAATCGCAGTCAACAACTGATGAAAGCGATCCTTCATCAGTTGCGTGCCCATCTGATACTGCAACTGCGCCTCAGAAAGTTCGAGAGCCTGCTGATCGATGTCCACATTGTTGCCGTCCGGCCGTTCCAGCAGACCCTTGACATTGTGAACAGCTACCTGGGGTTCGCTATTTGTCGAGCTCGCAAGCGCGCGCGCCAACTCGTGCTGAAAATCGAAGTCCTTCGTCCGGTACCCCGGCGTGTCGATGTTGGCCATGTTCGAGGCAATCACCGTCTCACGCTGGTTGGCCAGCGAAAGAAAGCTACCCAACTGCGACAGAACTGGAATCTCCGCCACCTCTCAGCGACCTCCTGCACGCGAACTCCGCCGCTCGTTGGGAAGAGTCCGTCTGCTCCCCTCATCGGCGGTGCACGGAAGAGACTTGAGCTATTTCGCTACAACTTTCTGAGCGGCCTGTGCCGGGCGATTCGCCGCGTCCGTCTTCTTCTCCGACACGGCGGCGTTCGTCTGCGGCTCGATGATCAACGTAATTCGCCGGTTGGAAGGATCCGCAGGTGCATCCGGCCTCCGCGGCAACTGGTCCGCAAAACCTCGAACCTCCGCCACCTGACCCGGTCCAACTCCGCTGCTCTGCATCAGTCTTCTCGCCGCATTGGCTCTGTCGGCAGAGAGCTCCCAGTTCGTATACCCGCTGCCGCTCCCGTACGGAATCGAGTCTGTGTGCCCCTCAATCGAGATTCGGTTTCCCAGTCTGCCCAACTCCGGAGAGATCGCCTGGAGGAACTCGCGCAGCGCAGGCGTGGGCTCCGCACTCCCCGACTCGAAGAAGGTCCCGCCGGGCTGTTCGAGCAGCTCGATGCGCAGGCCGTCCTGTTCGGCGGTAATCTCCACCTGCTTCTTCAGCCGATCAAAGTCAGGGGTCTGCCGTGCAGCCTCCAGCAACTTTTCCTTCAGAAGCTGTATCTGGTCTTTTTCAAGCGGCAGCGCGTGCGCCGCGCCATTCCGATTGGTTCCTTGCAGCGTGGAGGTCCCCAGCGGATCCTGGAAGTACTCGGCGACCGAGCGCTTCACGGTCTCACTGGTGCTCGTCAGCCACAGCACAATGAACAGACTCATCAGTGCGGTTACAAAGTCCGCATACGCGACCTTCCATGCTCCACCATGAGGGCCTGCGTGCTTTCTTCGTCCACGCTTGACGAAAACAACTGCATCTCCGCTGGTCTCGTTCACGCTAAGCCGCAGCCTCGATCGGGATCGGTTCCTTCTCCCGGCATGCCGTCTCCAATTCAATGAAGCTTGGCCGCACATGCTCCGGGATTGCCCTGCGTCCAATCTCGACGGCCATGATGGGAGCCGTCCCCTTGACGAACGCGAGCATCGTGGTTCGCAGGGCGCAGTAGTAGGCGTGGCGCTCCTCAGTGAGTTTTGCCATGTTCGCCGCCAGCGGCCCTACCATTCCGTAGCACAGGAGAATTCCAAGAAACGTTCCCACCAGGGCCGCGGCCACCTTGTGGCCGATCTCCGCCGGCGGGCCGCCCAGCGCGCCCATTGTCACCACAATCCCAAGCACCGCCGCGACGATCCCAAGCCCCGGCAACGCATCTGCCATCGAGACGAGCGCCTGCGCCGGAGCCATCAGGGTGTGATGATGCACCTCGAGATCCAGCTCCATCATCTGGTCAAGGTCAAATGCCTTCACGCCGCCGGTCACGACCATCCGCATCGTGTCGCACACAAACGCTGTCCCGTGAACGTCCTTCAGAAACTCCGGGTATTTTGAGAACAGCGCGCTCCGTTCTGGCTCCTCGATGTCGAACTCAATCGCCGCCATGCCGTCCTTGCGCGTCCGGCTGAACAGCTCATAGAGCATCTTCAGCGACTCGATATACCGCGGCTTCCCGAACGCTTCTCCTCGCACCACATCGGAAAGGCCACTCGCAATCCCCTTCAGCACGTGCACCGGGTTCGCCACCAGCACCGTCCCCAGCGCCGCGCCCGCGATGGTGATGAACTCGGACGGCTGGAACAACACTGGCAGCCTCCCATGCTCCATCAGGAAGCCGCCAAACACCGAACCAAGAACGATGACAATCCCAACAAACGCGATCATGTAACTCCGCCGGCGCACGAAACGCGGGCCTCGTTCTTCTTATCGGCGAGGCGCAGGAGTCCTTTAGGCCGGCAGAATGGGGGACAGCGCTCGCTTCGGACACAACAAGAAGAGTCCTCCATCTCAAAAGGACGGAAGAACCGATGCCGAATCAGCTGGAGTGTGAGGCGCGGGCTTGATCTTGCGCGATGAAACGATTCGAACCCGGTTGCCTGGGTTCAAGAGGCACTGGAGTTAGAGCGTCGCGAGCGCTGTGGCCTCATCCGGTGAGATGGTGGCGTACTTTGCCACCCCGACCATGGTGAAAACCTTCTGGAAATGACGGGTCAGGCCGAAGATTCCGATGGTCCGGTGCCCCGCGGCCCGCTCTTCCAGCAGCATCTGAATGATGATCGAAATTCCCGACGAGTTGATGTAATCGACGCTGCTGAAATCGAGCAGCACTTTCTTAACCTCACCGACGCCGTGATAGGCCTGCAGCATTGCGTCCTTCGAGGTCGATGCGATATCGCCGGAGAAAACAAGGATGGCCACCTTATCTCCTGACGCGCCCGTGGCATCACGCTGCGCAACCTTAATCGCTGCTTGCATTAGCTGCTCTCCTTGTCCAGCCGGATCACCAGGCGAACGAAGCTCTTACCCGGAGGTCCCTTGTGCCACTCAGCCTCGTCGACCAGCGACTGAATGAGAAACATTCCCATTCCACGAGTATCTTCTTCACCTGCCATCTTACGATCAATGTTCGGGGACGATCGCTTCGCGCGGAGCCCGCCTCCATCGTCGATGACCTTCACTTCCAGTTCGTCGTCGTTGCTTGAAAGCACGACGCCGACATCAAGGCTGTCGTTGAACTGGTTGCCGTGCTCAATCGCATTAATGCACGCCTCGGCCACAGCTGTCTTCAGGTCTTCGATCCGGTCCTCTGAGAAGCCCATAAGCGCAGCCATCCCTGCCGCGGTGCTCATCGCGATTTTCTCGAAACCGAGTTCGGAGGGAAGACGAACCTCAACGGAACTGCCGTTCTTCATGCGAGGGTATTCTCCTGTGGGGGAGCAAGATGGCAGATCGCAATGGCGGTCATGTCATCGGTCTGTGGCGCGCCGGCGGAATAGGAGTCGAGGATCTCCCAGAGTGTGGCAAGATTCGCTGCTGCGTCTCGCGGCGAAGCATCGCGGAAGCTGTCGCCAAGGCGGTCGCAGCCGAACTCGTCGTCGCCGCAAAACACCTCGGTCAGTCCGTCCGTGTAGAGAAGAACCCGGCTTCCGGGCGGGAAGCTCGCGGTCTCGGCCGAGTAGCTCATTCCCGGCAGCATGCCCAGCGGCGTGCCGGAGGCGTCGATCCGCGTCACAGTGCCATCCGGTCGCACAATTAAGGCAGGATTGTGTCCAGCGTTCACTACCTCGATCTCATTGAGATCCGGAAGCAGACGCAGGAAAATAGCCGTGACATAGCGCCGCCGAGCCTCAATTCCCTCTTCCCAATGCTGCTGTCCCACCCGGCTCACCACGTCCACGAGTGACAGCGGCTGGCTGGCCAGCGAACGAAAGGCCGAGCGGAAACCCGTCGCAATAATCGCGGAGGCGAGTCCCTTGCCCGCGACATCGGCGACAAGGAAGAGCTGCGTGCCGTCGGGTAGCACCATCGCATCCATGTAGTCTCCGCCCACCTCATAGCATGCGCTGGACCGGCCGGCGATCGAGAAGCCCGCAATCTGCGGCATGTGTTTCGGCATGAGCGAGCGCTGGATATTGCGCGCCGCGTCGAGATCCTGCTGAACACGTGCCCACTGCAGATCGCGCTCGTGATAGGTCGCGTTCTCCAGGGCTACTGCAGCCTGGAGCGCGAGCCCATCGATAAAATCCTCTTCGTAGATCGAGAGCTCTTCGCCGCCTCCGGGAGTCACCAGCAGTTCGGCGATGCTCTTGTTGTCCCTTCCCACCAGACGGAAGCGCGCGTTCACCTCCGAGTCCGATTCAGGGGAACCGTAGCTCGCCAGCAGTTCGCCCGTCTGGGACGACAGGAACACCGCCCCCTGTATCTCCAGCTCACGCACCAGCACCTGCGCTGTGCGTTCAAGCACATCCTGCACCGACTCGATCGAATGTACCTGCCGTGACGCTTCAAGCAAGGCCTGCAAGCGCACTACCTGCTCTTCGAGTGAGAGCAATTTATCGGCCCGGGTTGACGTCGTTAGCGCGTCCATAGCGTCTGAATGGATGTTCCGGAATTCGGCCCAGTGTACACGACCGCGACACCGGGCGTGCTTAGAAATCGGCTGAGCACTGGACTGTTTACCGCGAGCGAGGCCCGGCCGCGCTCTGTTACCGCGCACGCGGCGAAATGCCCGTCGCTATCGCTCCGGGTGCGCTTGCGAAAGAGCTGTAGCCGCACCGGGAACATCCACGATACACTTTGCACAAATTCGCTTGAAACCACTTCTCCAAAATCGTTGCAGCATGGGAACCCCGACCCTCGCAAGCGGCAGTAAGGATGTCCGTCTTGGCTGAACCGGAGTTGCACGATGCGCTTGTCCTGCCATCCACGCTGGATACAGTGGAGGTGATTGAGGCGAAGGCCGCAGAGTATGCGGAGAAGGCCGGCTTCGATGAAGACACGGCCAGTCAGATCGCAATGGTCTCGCGTGAGGCGGCCGCGAACGCCGTCCTGCATGGCAACCGTAAAGATCCCGCCAAGCACGTCCGGGCGAGCTTCTCTCTAACCCCCGACACGCTTTCGATTTGCGTTTCCGACGAAGGTTCGGGATTCGACCCAACGGATGTTCCCGACCCGCTCTCGCCCGAGGGACTGCTAAAACCGTCCGGGCGAGGCATTTTCCTCATGCGCGCCATCATGGATGAGGTAAACTTCCGGCAACTGAGTCCTGGCGCAGAGATCACGCTGGTCAAACACAGAAATCGAGACTAAGGGAGAAGGATTCATGAGCATGGATGTGAAGCTCAGGCATGTCGCTGGGGTGACGGTGATCGATTTGGGCGGCAAGATTACGCTGGGTGCGGGAAGCGTCGGTCTCCGCGATGCTGTCCGCGAGGCTCTCGCCGCCGGGTCGAAGAAGATTCTGCTGAACGTAGCCGATGTGAATTACATCGATAGCGCCGGTCTCGGCGAACTCGTCGGCGCGTATACGTCGGTGAAGAATGCGGGAGGTGAGTTGAAGCTCGCGAACCTCTCAAAGAAAGTCAAAGATCTGCTGGTCATCACCAAGCTGCTGACCGTCTTCGACGTGAAGGAAAACGAGAAGGACGCGATCGCCGCCTTCGCCTGATCCTAGGCAATTTTTACACTGATGCTGAGAGGCCGCCCTGACCGGGCGGCCTTTTATTTCCCCTTTACTAATGCGGTATCCGCAAAGTTCTGCGCGAGCGTAGGCAATCGATTTCTTCTATTACCAGTAACTGGCTGGTAGTTACCATCGGAAAGAGAAGAATGTCAAAAAAAATGCTTCCCACATACCACGTTTGTGTTATCTATATCGACACCACACCATTGGTTGAATTATCTCTGGCTCTGCAGCACGAAGCCCCCCTGGAGAAGGTTCGTCCAACTTGTTTTTGAGAACGAAGCTCTGCCGGCGTTTTTTTCGTGTGCGTTCGCCAAGGAGCCAGAGCATCTACCAGGAGAAACACCATGAAGATCTTTCGTTTCGTCGTCGTCGCGGCACTGATGTTGGGGCTGAGCGGGATCTGTCAGGCCACCGTGATCCATGTGCTTGATCCGTCCAAGTCGGAGAAAGCCTCTCCTAATATCTACAATCTCGACACTCCCATCGACTTTTCCTTTTACACGTGTCCGAGTTTTGTCACGAATGGGTCCACCGACCCGATGGGATGTTATTCCGCGGTCAACTACACGGGCAGCGTGATCACGGGCCTCTCGGCCACGATCACTGCCAAGACGGCAATACCCGGCGGTCTTAGCTGCCCGACCGACTACCCTGATGGCGCCTATACCCTTGGCAATGGCTTCGACGCAGCCACCTGTTCGATCTCTGGCGACGACACGATGATTTTCGATTTCACCGGTGGCCATATCGCTCCGGGTGGCGCGATCTGGATCATCGAGGATGGAATGGACGCCAAGGACTTCAAGAAAGATGCCGGAACATTTGTGCTAGCGTCGACCCCGGAACCGAGTTCGCTCTTGCTGGCACTGACCGGTATGGGGCCGTTCGGATATGTTGTACGCCGCCGTTTCCGGAAGTCCAAAGCCTAACCTTTTGTGAAAGTGTCTGGAAAAGCTGCACCTCTGGGTGCGGCTTTTCTGTTTCCCCTCGTGACCATTTCGCAGTAGCATCGATCATCGGGTAAATCCTTCTCAAGCCGGCTCCAGATGAGTTGGCCTGGCGATCGGCTGGGCTTCCCCCGCCTGTTGGAGATATGCGTATGCGCCGCGTCGCACTGTTGGGTCTTATCCTGCTGCCTCTGCTGACTTCCGCCCAGACACCGTCAAACGCACCGGCACCCGCTCCGTCACCCACAGCGACCACAGCAGACGGCGTCGAGCACGTTCATCTTGGCCAGTCAGTGACGCCCCTGGTCGGTCCCTGGAAGTTCCACACCGGCGACAATCCGGCCTGGGCGCAGCCCGGATTCGACGACTCTGCATGGACATCGCTCGACATGACGGCCGAAGCTGACCCCTCCGATCCCAGTCAGCTGGCGCTGCTGCCCGGCTGGACCGCCCGAGGATTTCCGGGCTACTCGGGTTTCGCGTGGTATCGGCTCCAGGTGGACGTCGACAGCAAAGACCGGTCCCTCTCGCTCAAGATGCCGGATCAAGTCGACGACGCCTACCAGGTCTTTGTGAATGGTGTGAAGATCGGTGAGCTGGGTAAGTTCAATGGCCGCAAAGTCACAGGTTACGAAACGCTCCCGCGTTATTTTCCTCTGCCCAGGAACGGTACGGGTGGCACAGTCACTATCGCGGTGCGGCTCTGGATGGACCCCGCGACTCGGTTCCTCGGTCCGGATGTTGGCGGTCTGCGCGATCCGCCCATGTTGGGCTACACGCCGGATGTAGCCGGCTTAGTCCACTTGGGCTTCGACGATGTGGCCCACGCCGTCGGCAGCGGATTCCTCGAAAGCCTCATTCTGCTCATGGCGTTCCTGATGGCCGCTGCGCTGTATTGGCTGGAACCGGAAGAAAGCGCATACCTATGGCTGGCACTGGTATGTCTGGTCACACTGCTCGGCAACTCGATTCTGCTCCTGGCAAGCTTCAGAACCACCATTGGACAAACCGGGGTCGTCATTCTCTCCAAGGTCATCGCCACGCCGGTGCGCATCGGTCTTTGGGTGCTCTTCTGGGCCTATTGGTTCCGTCTTCCGCGCATCCATCGGATCCAATGGGTGACCTGGCCGCTGGTCGCCCTACTTGCCACGGGAACCGCCATGACGTCTGCCCCGCTCTTCGGCCAGGTGATCCCGGTCAAGGCAGCAGGCATTCTCATTCCTGTTCTTCTCGTCGTGAAGCTTGGCCTCGGCCTTCTGCTGTGGGTCGTCGCGATTCAGGGCTTCACGCGCCGCAAAGCTGAGGGAGGAATGGCGGGCGCTGCCGTGCTGCTCGCCTTCGTTGCGAACTTCCAGCATGAGCTCAGGCTCATTCATCTCACCGTTACGACGACGCTCTTCGGCTTTGCGGTGTCGATGGGCACCCTCTCGACCATCCTTTCGCTGCTTATCATCTCCGTCATGCTGCTGAGGCGGTTCATGTACTCGCAACGGCTGCAGGAGCAGTGGAAGCTGGAGATCGAGCAGGCGCGCAGCGTTCAACAGGTGCTCATCCCTGACAAGCTCCCGGTTGTCAAAGGTCTGCAGGTGGAAAGTGAGTACCATCCGGCCCGCGAGGTTGGTGGTGACTTCTTCCAGATTGTGCCGTTGGCTGAGCCCGGCTCCGCGATCATCGTCGTCGGCGACGTCACCGGTAAGGGACTGCAGGCGGGCATGCTGGTCGCCCTCATCGTCGGCGCGATCCGGACGGCCATCCAGCAGACCACCGATCCCGCGCAGATTCTAGCCATTGTCAACAATCAGCTCGCAGAACGCGAGCATTCGAGCGCAACGTGCATCGTCCTGCGCATCTCGCAGAGCGGCACATTGACGCTGTCGCACGCCGGACACCTGCCGCCCTATCTCAACGGGAAGGAACTGCCCATCGAAGGTGCGCTTCCGCTCGGCATGATGCGTGGAGTGGAGTTCAGCGATCAATCGCTGCAGCTGCACGCAGGCGACGAATTGATCCTCGCATCCGACGGCGTTGCCGAAGCGCAGGATTCGCGCGGCAACCTCTTCGGCTTCGATCGTGTGAATGAGATGGTCAGCCGCCGCGCAAGTGCAGAAGAGATCGCGACCGCCGCTCAAGAATTCGGACAGGCCGACGACATCACCGTCCTGCAACTACGCTGGCAGGGGCATGCGGCAGCCGTTGACTATGCTCGGGAACCTCAGCTAACCGCCCACTAATAAGAGCATCGTGACCAATGTCACCCTGCGCTCTCGGCGTCCTCGACGGTCGGGAACATTCGCAGAATGCCGTCTACTTTCGTCATTTCGAAGATGGTACGAACGCGCTGGGTTGCGCCTGCGACCGCCACTTTGCGTCCGTTCTTTTGCGCCGACACGTAATAGTTGACCAGCAGACCGAGGCCCGCGGAGTCCATGTAGGGCACCTGTGCGATGTCGAAGATCAGGTAGGGTGGCCGAATGTCCTGCAGCTCGCGCTGGAATTGAAACATATTTCCCAGCGTGAACGGGCCTGAGAGCGACAGGATCTCAACGCCGTCGCGGCTTCCCGGCAATAGGGTGTAAGTCAATGGTTCCTCTGGCATATGCCGCCGAGTGTAACGGAACGTGGGCTCCGGCTTCCATCACAATCGTGTAAAAACCCAGCCGACCTGACGCGACTTACGATCCTGTCACGACTAACAGGTGCCTGGAAAAAACTGCGAACCCTACCAGTTTCAACTTTGCGAGCTAGCCGATAGCCTTCCCTTCATAACTAGCAGGGACGCGCAAGGGGGCCAACATGTGTCGCGTGTTTCTCAGCATCCTCATTGCGACGCTGGCGCCTGTGGTTTGCATCGACGCTCAGCAGTCGAGTCCGGTGACGAAAGCAACTCTGTCCAACGGATTGCGGGTCGTCATCATAAGGAACGACTACGCTCCCGTGGTTGCAGTGCGGACGATCGTCATGGTCGGCGGAAGTGAATCACCGGTACGATATGCAGCGATCGCACACGCTCAGGAGCACATGGCGTTCCGCGGGTGTTCCGGTTTCGACGCTGCCCAGATCGCGGCGTTGTATGCCGAACTCGGCGATGACAACAATGCAGTGACCGGGCAGGAAACAACGGAGTTCTACGCCACAGTGCCGGCGAGCGATCTGGACGTTGTGCTTGAGGCGCAGGAGCGTTGTCTCCAGTCCGTCGATGATGCCCCTTCCGAGTGGAAGCAGGAGCGCAAGGCCATAGAGGAAGAAGTATTCGAAACTTCGGCCGATCCGGAATTCCGGGCATGGTTGCAAATCAAGAAAATCCTGTTCGCCGGCACACCCTATGCGAACGATTCCCTGGGCACACAGGCTTCTCTCGAAAAGATCTCAAGCCCGATGCTCAAGAGCTTCTTCGAGCGATGGTACACACCATCGAATACCGTTCTCGTTGTCTCGGGGGCCGTCGACCCGGAGCACACGCTGGACGAGATCAAGCTTCTTTACAGCGGAATTCCCAGGCGAAACGATCCACCAAAGCAGTCGTTTCGTTTCCAGACGATCCGTTCGAAACGAGTTGTGCTTTCGAGCGATCTTCCTTACGCCCTTGTCACGGTGGGATACCGGCTTCCGGGTTCTCGTTCCCCGGATTATGGGGCGATGATCGTCTTATCCGCCGCTCTTTCGCGCTTTGAGCGCAGAATGACCCCACCGGGATTCTCTCAAGATGACGTCGCCCAGTTCAGCATTGGAGAGTCCTATCGCGAAGCCAGCGTTGGGTTAGCTACAGTAACAGTCGCAAACGAACAGCAGGTTTCGGGCGCGCCTCTCAGGTTGCGACAGGATCTGGAGCGCTTCGGTCTCGGGGGTGTCTCTCCGGAGTTGTTTGAAACGACGAAGCGTCAGCTGTTAACCGACCATGCTTTGGGACTTACATCGGCGCGGGAGATCAGCGAAGCCTGGGCACGAGCTCTTGCGGAAGGCCTGCAGTCGCCCGATGATGAGATCGAAGCGATCCGACGAACTACCGTGGAGGATGTCAATCGGGTCGCGCGCACATACCTTCTGCACGTTGGGACCGCTGCAGTCGTCCTGCGGAACTTGCATGCGAGGGGCTTCGGCAACACGGCGGAAACACCAGCGCCTGACAAGGCAGTCACTTCGCCAAAACAATTCGTGCGGTATCCCGAGTGGGCAGCGAAGAAGCTGGGCAGTTTTGAGCTCCCCGAAGAGCAGCGCGGATTGCAAGAGGTTCTTCTGCAAAACGGTATGCGGCTCATTGTCAGGCGCGTTCCGGGAAGCAAAATCCTTCGGCTCTTCGGCAGTGTTACGCCGATTGCTCCCGAGTCAGCAGGGAAACAACAGGCCGCATCGCAAGTTCTTGATGCTCTGTATGCTCATGACGGCGTTGGGGACGATCGTGCCCCGCTGGAAGAAGCTCTCCACGGTTTTGGCGCCACAGGTGAAGTCGGTTCCCGGTTTACACTTCAGGGCGAGAAGAACAGCTTCCCGCAGGCATTGGCGATCCTGGCAGAGAGGGAGATCCATCCGGACGTCTCTGAGTTGGCCTTGTCCTCTATCAAGAAAGACCTCGCTTCGCGTGCCGCTCCGGAAGAATCAACAGCGAATTACCGCTCCGACCTGGCTCTGGATCGTGCGATCCTTCCACCGGGCGATCCCGTTCTTCATACGTCATCCATGGACAACCTGCGAAGTCTTTCGATCAAGGAGCTGAGCGACTACCAGAAAAAGAGAATCCGCCCTGATCTGACAAGCATTGTTCTCACCGGCGACATTTCGTTCGCGAATGCGCAAGCGATGATCGAAGCGGCCTTCGCCGACTGGAAAGCAACAGGGCCTCGACCGAGCACTGTCCTTCCGTCCGTGCCTCCCAACCGAGGTTCGGTAGTGTACGTCTCGGACAGAACTCTGGAGAGCTCATCCGTCACCATGGCCGAAGAGCTTTCTGTTCCCCGGGATGATCCGGATCAGGGTGCTCTGCTCCTCGGAATACAGATTCTGGCTGGTGGATTCTATGCGGGACGGCTGTATCAGGATTTGAGGCAGGCAGATGGTCTCGTCTACTCGGTCGAGGTTAATCTCGACACAGCATTCGATAGAACAATCTACGAGATCAGCTTCGACTGTCAGCCTCGCTATGTGACTGTCGTCCGTTCGCGGATTGAGTCGGAGCTCAAACGGATGCAGACGCAGTTGGTCACAGACGCGGAATTGCGCCGCGCCAAAGCCTCGCTTCTCCGCCAGTCCGTGCTGAGCCGGCAATCACCTGAGGAGGAGGCGGAGGTTCTGCTTGATCAAGCAGCAGATAACCGTACGGTGAGTGAAGCCGATGCGGCTGTCGAGCGTCTGAAACTGGTCACACCAGAGGACGTGCGATCGGCATTCAGTCGCCGAATTCGAGTTTCAGATTTTGCAGTCGTGATCCGCGGTCCCCGCCCGCGGTAGCGGCGGGAAAGGTCAGTCGACGGGTCGATTCAGTTTCGTAGATTCCACGATCATTGAGCGGCAATGCCGTGCAATCTGGCGATCTTCTTCGCTCGTCATCACCCGCAATCTCACCTTGCTCGAAGCAGCCGCGATATTTCCGTCTGGCTTCAAGTTTTTCGCCGTGTCCACGCTCACTCCCATGAACTCAAGGTCCTGGCAAACGTCGCCTCGGACGCGAGCGCTATGTTCTCCAATTCCGCCGGTGAAGACCAGAAGATCCAGGCCGCCGAGCACAGCGGCGTAGCCGGCCACTACCTTGCGAATTGCCGTGCAGAATATCCTGATAGCAAGCTGCGCCTCGGCGTCTCCATTTGCAGCCTTCGCCTCGAGAGTTCGCATATCGGAGACGCCTCCAGAAATCGCCTGAAGGCCGGCGTCGTGATTCAGCATCTGCTCGAGCGCCTCCGCATCAGCGTGCCCGGTCCGCATGAGGTACAACAGCACTCCGGGATCAAGGTCGCCGCTTCGCGTCGCCATGGGAATGCCGCCCAGCGGCGTGAGACCCATCGTGGTGTCGATGGAGCAGCCGTTGCTCACAGCGGCGATGCTGGCCCCATTCCCCAGATGAGCGATCACGGTTCTCGGCGGCAGATCGTCGCCGAGACGATGCACGATGGACTCATAGGAGAGGCCATGGAAGCCATAGCGGCGGATCCCCTTGTCGAACAGTGCACGCGGCAGAGGGAACCGAGCTGCAACCTCGGGAAGGGTTCGATGAAACGCGGTATCAAAGCAAGCGAACTGATCGACTTGGGGATAGGCCTGCTCCGCCGCCGCAATCAGGCTCAGCGCCATGGGAACGTGAATCGGAGCGAAGTGCACCGCCGCCCGCAACTCGCGCAACAGTTCAGGTGTGATGCGCTGATGCTCCGTCAGGTTAGGTCCCCCGTGGACCACGCGATGTCCGATGGCCAAAGGCGTGGCAATCGAGAGCTCCTTAAGCCAACCCACACATTTTTTTAGCGCCTCTTCCTGCGTGCCACGGTGCAACGCCTCGGAGCGAAGAACGCTTCCCCCGTCACCGCGCAAAACGATCGTTCCGTCGTCGCGTCCAATGCCGTCTGCGAGGCCGTCGAATAGAAGCTTTTCATCGCTTCCATCATTGACATACAGTCCCAGTTTCAGCGATGACGAGCCGGTGTTGATGACCAGGATTGACTCTTGAGTCACTCGCCATTGCTCCGGGCAAAGATTGCTTCACACAGCTACGGGTAGAAAAGACAGCATTGACCAGTTAAAGATTCGACACTGACGCTGGCCCGCTGTGCCGTAGCGACGGATTTCCCGGGAACTCATCAAGATCGCCACAGCCCTTGGACCGATTCTTACATTACGACGGCGACGCAGGCGGAATATACCTGCACGTCTGTTCGCCTATATGTTGTCTGGAATGATTGGCGTCCCCGACGGGATTCGAACCCGTGTTACCGCCGTGAAAGGGCTACACATCTGCAATTCCTAGTCGTTTCTGCAATTCTCAGAATGTTACAGAATGCCTATGTCTATTGACGATTCGCGATTATGCGTCCGCGAACGTCCACCGCGATTTTCCTTGATTTGCGTCAGTCTATGACGTACACATGACGTACGTCATGGCTAGAACATCAAGCACACCCCGCGTTGTAAACCGCACCGTCCGCGCTCGCCTTACCCCGAGGCGCGATCCTTACTGGCATTTGATCGCCGAAAGCCAGCATCTCGGTTACAGGCGCACAGGGCAACGCGGAACATGGATCGCACGCTACTACACACCGGAACACGGCAGACGCTTCCACGCGATAGGCGTCGCAGACGATACCGTTGAAGGCGACGGCATCCAGGTTTTCAGCTTCCAGCAGGCCTTAGAAGCCGCTCAGAAGTGGATTGCGGAGACAGCCCGCGCAGACGACAACGGAGTCCACCTTGGGCCTTATAGCGTCGCTATGGCATGCCAGGATTACATGCAGCACAGGGAGCGCCGGTTGAACGAAGCCGACGATAAGAAACGAGCGGCGAAGCTCCATCAGGATCAAACGACCATCAACGCTCACATCCTCCCCAGGCTCGGCAGTCTCAAGCTCTCAGAGCTGACGCATGGCCGTCTTGTGAAGTGGCGCGATGCGTTGGCAGACGTTGCCCCGCGCGTTCGCAGCAAGGCCGGAAAGCCGCAAGCCTTCCGTGAACTGAGCGAAGATGGACGGCGCGCGCGAAAGGCCACGGCGAACAAAATCCTTGGCGTGTTGAAAGCCGTTTTGAACTATGCCAAGTCGCACAAGAAAGCCGTTGCGACGGATGACGCTTGGATCGATGTCAAGCCTTTCAAGGGTGTTGATAAGCCCAGGGTGCGCTTTCTCTCTCACGATGAAATAGAGACGTTCATACCGGCCTGCAATGATGACTTTGCTGAACTGGTGAAGGGTGCGCTTCTAACAGGCTGTCGCTATGGCGAGTTGGCAGCGATGACGGCTGGCAACTTCGATAAGAAACACGGAACGGTATTCGTCGCCGAAAGCAAGAATGGTGAGCCTCGATACGTTGAATTGAACGCGGAAGCTGTTGCATTCCTTACTCACATAACGCAAGGCCGGAATACGTCAGAACGCATCTTCATGCAATCCGATGGAAAGCCTTGGACGAAGAACGAGCAACAGCGCCCGATGATTGCGGCTTGTACTGCTTCGAAGATTGAGGGCGTTTCGTTCCACATCCTGCGTCACACGTATGCATCTCATGCCGTGATGAATGGTATGCCTCTAAGGATCGTTGCGAAGAACATCGGGCACAAAGACACACGCATAACCGAACGTCACTACGCTCATCTGTCCAAGTCATACGAGCAAGAGATGATTCGCGCTCACGCTCCGAAGTTCGGATTCGATAAGCAGCTTGGACCGCAACTCGTCCAACGCAGCGCATAGTCGCATCCGTCACAGAGCTTCCCATTCGCTTCATCAACAGGCCTGCATCGTTACATGGTGGGAGCCTTTTTATTGTGCGAGCGCGAACACGATTTCGTATGCTCCCGTCATTCTGTCGGCGAGGATATCCACGAAGATGCCGTATTACAAAAATATGAGTATCTTGGGTTCTTATTGGACTTTCTATGAGCACCTTCGTATCTGATGGGCATGTTCGAAGATGCTCAAACGCATCGAAGATACCCAAGAACTTAGAGCCGGTATCTTCGTGGGTATCTTGGAGTCTTGAACATCTTCGCTGGCGTGTCGCGAGTTCAACGCGCCGGATTGGTAACGGGTAGCGCCCACATCCAACCACCCGCAAATGCAGCTTTGGTGGCCACGATGCCAAGCTCCTTTTGCGCTCTGCGAAGGGTGTTCGCTGAAATGCCGTGTGCTTCGCGTGCATGTTCTAGCAACTCCTTTGAAGAGACTGGCCCATTCGCCAACCCTCTCAATAGAAACTGTTTCGCAATCCCTAACTGACTCGCATCTTCCCCGGCATCGCCTTCCACATCCGCTAGGATTGACCGTGCCGAACCGTCCAACGCTTCGCCCCACACTACGCGAGTCGCCACGATTCCGCTGTGAATGGTCACAGCTTCGATGGAATAGCTAAACCCGCCGGTATCGGTGGAATTGTTCGATTTCGCGCGCGTGAATACTCTGCGGTTCGATTCCTCTTCCTTCGCGGCAACCAGCACCATGCGTGCGAGTGCGGCAAATGCCTGCGAACCAATAACGCGATCCGCTGAGTTCTTCCCTGCTGTGTTCTTTGCGAAATGTGTGATGCCTAGGACTGCACAATTGCACTCTGCGGCAAAATCCACGATTGCCTGCAAGCTGCGCCGCACGTCGTTGGCCTTGTGCATGTCGCCCGATACCGCTGAGACGATTGGATCGATGATGAGCAACGAAACGCCGCCGATGCTCCCCACAGCTTCGCGCAAAGCATCCATGTCGCGGGCGGCATCGAATGGGCAGCTCATGCCCTGCTCATCAATCGTTCCGCTGATGATGCCATAGCGACGATCATTCGCGCCAACAGCCATGAGACGCGGTTTGATCGTGTCGGCTGGATCGTCCTCGCTACTCCAGATAAGCACGTTCCCTGCGATGTTGCAGCGCGAGCCATCAGCCCACAATCCGCCGTTGGTGATGGTCGCTGCGAGATTGAATGCGATGGTCGATTTGCCCGTTCCGCCTGCACCGGCAAGTAACGTCAATTTGCCTTGCGGCAGGTAGCCGTTCCACAACCAATGGATTGGTCTCTCCGCAATCTCGGCACCTTGCAACAGCGCGACGGAGCGTTTTGCGCTGCGTTTCGACGGTGCAGCTTGCTTGCGTTTGCAGGCTTCGATTCCGCCGCTAATCATCGGCT
>DASYBN010000081.1:0-9084 GCA_036500785.1 Acidobacteriaceae bacterium | reverse complement strand
CGTCCCTCGCACGAGGCGATTGAATCCAGCGGCGGAAACGCCACTGACGTGGGCAGCTCCAAGCAGGAACACCTGGACCATGAGGCGATGCAGTCCGCTAAGCGCGCCCAAAACCGCATCCACGACGACGAAGGCAAGAATCCCGGCAACCAGATCTTTACGAAGTAGCGACGGCAGCGGTACTATTCCGCGCAGCAGTGAAAAAGCCCCGCTTGGCGCGGGGCTTTTACTTTCTATCGGCGGAACAGATCCTTCACCTGCTGCACGAACGCATCGCGGCCAATATCGCTGATCGCTTCTGTCAGCGGCAGCTGCTTCGGACAGGCCTGCACGCAGTTCTGCGCGAAGCCGCACTCCTGCACGCCGCCGTCGCCGGCCAGCGCGCGCAGCCGATCTTCTTTCAGCACTGCGCCGGCCGGGTCCATGTTGAACAGCTTCGCCTGCGCGATCGTTGCGGCGCCCACAAAGTTCGTTACGTCGTTGAACTGCGGGCACACCTCCATGCAGATCGTGCACGAGATGCAGTTCGAGAGTGGGTACCGCTGCTCCTGAATCTGCGGAAACTGCCGCGGCGCCGGGCCGAGGTCATAGGTGCCGTCGATCGGCACCCATGCCTTCACGGCCTTCAAATTTTCGAACAGAACACTGCGGTCGACCGCTAAGTCGCGCACCACCGGAAACTTCGACAGCGGCTCCAGCGTGATGGCGCCCTTGCCGTCGGGGCCGAGCAGCTTATCCACCAGCGCCGAGCAGGCCATCATCGCCTTGCCGTTGATTCGCATCGCGCAGCTTCCGCAGATCTCTTCCAGGCAGTTCGAGTCATAAGTAACCGGCGTCGTCGGTTTGCCGTCCGCCGTCACCGGGTTCAGCGCAATCTCGCCCAGGATCGAGGTGATATTCATCCCCGGCCGATAGGGCACGGAGAAACGCTCCGTCGCGGCCGCTCCGTCCGGTGTGGACTGGCGTTTGATATCGATCTTGATTGTGCTCGGAGGCATATCCTTCCCCTCTTCTCTTAACTCGGAATAACCGCCGGCACCGGCTGCTTGAACCGTTGCGCATGCGCATGTACGCGGTCGAGCGCCGGCTTCTCGACCAGGAACCATGAAATCACCGCGCCGACGGCGATCATCAAAAATGCGAGCCCAAGCGCACCCCATGGGTGCAGCGCGAACAAGCCCGCTGCCGCCACGATTTGCAGAATCGGCCAATGCAGAACGTACGTGCTGTAGGAAAAGTCGCCCCAGCGTGCCGGCCCCTTGACCACAGGCAGCAGAAGCGCAGCTCCCAGCGTGAGCACCGCCACGGCCGCAGGCCGCAGCACATACCATCCAGTGAACGTGTGCACTACGAACATTGCTGCGGCGACCGCCATCATCCATCGGCCGTACTTGTAGAAGAGTTTCTGGTGATAGTGAATCAGGCCGCCAATCATGAAGAATGAAAGCTGTCCTGGCAGCTGTACGGCCAGCGACGGGTGTTTCGCCATGCCGATCCGGTACGCGATTGAGAGCGCGAACAGCGTCCATAGCACCGCATCGCGCCGCAGCTTGCGGCATAGCCACACGATCAATGGCACGACGAGGTAGAACATGACCTCGATCTTCAGCGTCCACAACGCGCCGTCGACGATATTCGTGCCGGGATTCGTGTCCCAGAGACCCGGAATCGAGGGCTGCAGGAAATTCGCAAACGTGAGGTTCGCGAACAGGAACCTGCCCACGTGAAAACACCCGGAGGAGAACGCGATTGCAAGACAGAAGATTGTGGCGAGCCAGTAGCCCGGAAGGATGCGGCCTGCGCGCCTCCAGAAATAGTCCTTGAGAGACTTGGAGCGCTCGTAGCTCGCGAGGATCAGGAATCCCGAGATAGAAAAGAATCCTTCGACGGCGAGATGTCCACTGAAAACATTGGGCAGCCACGCCAGGCTCGGGCTGTTGCTGATCAAGGCCGAATGGAAGAACACGACCACGATCGCCAGCGTCAGACGCAGGATGTCGAAGTTGTTGTCACGTTTGGCGTTTGCGTTCTTCATTCGATTCGTGAATCCACGAAGGCCCTTTCGCCTTAGCGTTCCTCGTCCTCTCTCGCGTGGACCTCGGCCGCCGCCTTTGTGACCGGGTGCTTCCCCTTATCGCGCACCTTTTGGCGCTTGCCGTCAATCCACGCGCCGTACAGCACAATTACGCCATAGAACAGACCCGCAACTGCTGCCAGCACAATCCCAATCGCAGTCGAGCTCAGATGCGGGTGCGCCATCAATGCCTCTTTCGCTGCACGGCCATCGGCGCCATATACACCAGACGCGCCGCCGTGGCCGCCGCAACCAACACCACGACCACAACCTCTTCGGGCCTCGTCATTCGTCCTCCTTCACGGCCCGGACGGCTAAATCAGTGGCGGTGCTCGAGGTGCGCCTGATGTTCAGCCTCGGTCCCTGCCGCAATCCCTTCCTCCGTGCCGAAGTGCTGATGCGTGCTGCCCTCAAGCTGCCGCGTCCGCCGCTTGATCCGCAGGTTGTACCACACCATGTAGCTCATCACCGCAACGAAACCGATGACTAAAAGGACGTAAACCACTCGCGTAAGCGCTTCAGGTCCGAACATGTCACCTTGGATGGCGGTCTCCACCGCCTGGGTTAGCGATAGAAAAAGAAGCAAGACCCAGAGAGATTAAGACGTAGCGTCGTACCTCCTCGGTCTCGGCGGAATGAACTGCGTGTCGACCTCCTCCCACTCAAACGCTGGAGCGCCGTCGCGGAAGAACGCCTTGGTCGTCTTCAAAAACCTTTCGTCGTTGCGGTCGGGGAAGTCCGGCTTGTAGTGCGCTCCGCGGCTCTCATCGCGCTGCTTCGCTCCCTGCACCACCACGCGGCTCAGCTCCAGCATGTTCCAAAGCTGCCGCGCGAATGCAAATGATGTGTTCGCCCACTGGCTCTTGTCAGCGAGGTTCACGTTGCGGAAGCGGTCTATCAGCTCGACTATCTTTCCGTCAGCCTCTTCAAGCCCCTTGTTGTACCGGATGATTGTCGCGTGCCGGGTCATCGTGTCGCCGAGCTCGCGCCATATCCGGAACGGATTCTCATCCCCCGAGTTATTCAGCAGCCGCGAGTTCATCTCCACCTGCCGCTGCTTCTCCGCCGCATGCCCGCCATCGCCCGTCTGCGGAGCCAGCCCCTTCGCGTAATTCATCGCATTCGGCCCGGCGACGAAGCCGCCGTAGATGCAGCTGAGCAAGGAGTTCGCTCCGAGACGGTTGGCTCCGTGAATCGAGTAGTCCGCCTCACCCGCCGCATAAACGCCCGGCACATTCGTCATTTGGTTGAAGTCCACCCACAGGCCGCCCATCGTATAGTGCATGCCCGGGAAGATCTTCATCGGCACCTCGCGCGGGTCGTCGCCCACGAACTTCTCGTAGATCTCCAGAATCCCTTCCAACTTCCGGTCCAGCGTCGCGCGGTCGATGTGCGTCAGGTCCAGGTACACCATCGGCTGCCCATCAATCCCCATGCCGAACTCGTACACCACACGATGAATCGCCCTGGTCGCCACATCGCGCGGGACTAGATTCCCATACTTCGGATACCACTCTTCGAGGAAGTACCAGCGCTCGCCCTCGGGGATCGCCTTCGCCTCGCGCTTGTCGTTCTTGTCCTTCGGAACCCACACGCGCCCGCCCTCACCGCGCGCGCTTTCCGACATCAGCCGCAGTTTGTCCTCTCCCGGAATCGCCGTCGGATGCACCTGGATGAACTCACCGTTCGCATACGCCGCGCCCTGCTGATACAGCGCCGCCTGCGCACTCCCCGTGCACACCACCGAGTTCGTCGACTTCCCAAAGATGGCGCCGATCCCGCCGGTGCAGACGATGATCGCGTCGGCAGGGAAGGTGCGGACCTCCATCGAGCGCAGATCTAAAGCGCAGATACCACGCGCAACACCCGTGTCATCGAGAACAGCCGAGAGGAACTCCCAGCCTTCGTACTTCTGCACGCGGCCTTCGCTCTCGTAGCGCCGCACCTGCTCATCCAGCGCATACAGCAGCTGCTGCCCCGTCGTCGCCCCCGCAAACGCCGTCCGGTGATACAGCGTCCCGCCAAAGCGCCGGAAATCCAGCAGCCCCTCCGGCGTGCGGTTGAACGGCACGCCCATGCGGTCCAGCAGGTCGATGATCGCCGGCCCCTGCTCGCACATCTGCTTCACCGGCGTCTGGTTGGCGAGAAAATCGCCGCCATACACAGTGTCGTCAAAGTGCTTCCACGTGCTGTCGCCCTCGCCCTTCAGATTCTTGGCCGAGTTGATCCCGCCCTGCGCGCACACGGAGTGCGACCGCTTCACCGGCACAATCGAAAACAGATCGACCTTGCCGCCCGCCTCGGCGATCTTGATGACGGCCGCCAGCCCAGCCAGCCCGCCCCCCACAACGATGATCCTTGGTGTTGCTGCTGCCATTCTTGCTCTCTCTTCAGGTCACATCGAGCTGGTGACCGATCTCAATCATCGTGACTCCCCGTAGTTGGCGCTCCATGTTCTTTTGCAAGAGCAGCCTTCCACGGGACATTCCATCCAACCTTCGTCCGGAGCCGAGCCATCGGGCTTCGTGTAGCCAAGAAGTCGATGATCGTTCCAGGAGTGCCCACAAACCTCGCAAACCTCGGCCGCATGTTTAGCGATCAATTCCGGCGACCGAACATCCATCCCTACTGCACCCCGCCCGGCGCGTGCGCCGCGAACAACACTGCTGCCAAAATGCTGAGAAACGCCATCAAAAGCGACCCCGGATACACAAAACGCAAACGACTATAGGGTTGAAGCGACCGATACACCTTCCGCACGTGACGATCCTTATAGCCCGGCCACCACCACAGCGACATGCGTTCGGGGAACAGGCGTTCTCCACCCGGCAAAGCCAGCCGATTAATCTGCCTCACCATCTGGGCCACCGACCACTTGGCGAGGATCGCGAAGCCAAAGGCGACCGCCAGCGCGCAATAGATCACCAGGTGCACGATCATTGCCCCCCGCCCGGCTGTTGCGGATTCGTACTCCCCGGCGGCGGCGCAGCGGGAGCCGGCATCACCACACCCGCGGGCTGCTCCGGCATCACATCCTGCGGTGCATTCGGGTACTTCCAGACCACCGCGTAGATCGCGATCAAACCCATCAGGCATAGCGCCGCTCCGGCCGCGGCACACACATACCCAAACTTCTTCCTCGCGCTATTGCCCGGCGTGATTCCCCACTTCGCCGCGAACAGCCACACGCCATAGGCAAAGTGCCAGCACGTCGCGACCATGGCGATCACATAGAACGCCAGAATCCACGGGTTCGACAGCTCCTGCTGCACCTTCCAGAACGCCGCTCCCGGATGCGTCGGCAGGTGCACGCCGCTGAAGCGTTGCGTCCACACGTGGTAGCCGATGTACACCAGCGCAATCAGCCCCGTGATGCGCTGCGTGAAATATCCCCAGTTACCCGCCCACGGATAGACGTTGACGTTCGAGCGGCCGCGAAGCCAGATATAGACGCCGTACAGCGCATGATAAAGCAGCGGGATGAAGATGAAGGTCCACTCGAGCACGCGCACCAGCGGCAGCCCATTCAGGAACTTCACCTGCTGCGCATAGGCCAGCGGCCCGTTCCATGTTTCGAAGTTGGAAACGATGTGCTCGACGAGAAACGCTCCGATCGGCACAATCCCGGTCAGCGAGTGCAGCCGCCTCCAGAAGAAGCTATGGCCCTCACCCGCGCGCAGCGGCTGGACCGATTTCTGGCCGCCGGCGCCTTTCTGGCCGCGGGCGCCCTTCAACTTGGCATGCTGAGCGTTATCGGGCGGTGCTGTCGGAGCGGCTGCAGCCATTCGTCTCTCCTGAATCGTCGAGGGGAACCTTCAGCGAAGCATAAACCTCGCCGATCGAAGCAACCCGATTCTTCCACCCCTAAAAAGACAGGGTCAAGGAAAGTACTGTTCCGGCAGCCGATTACCGCCCTCTTTGTGCGAAATCCCTTAGCTGCCGCAGCAGCTCCCGGAATGCATTCCCTCGATGACTCACCCGCCACTTCTCCTGGCGAGTAGTCTCTGCGAGCGTCTTCCCCAACGACGGCACCAGAAAGAGCGGATCGTACCCAAACCCATCGATACCGCGCGGCGCATCCAGCACCTGGCCTTCGACCTCACCTTCGGCGCGCAGCAACACCTCGCCGTCCCGTGCCAGCACCAGCGCACACACAAACCGGGCGCCTCGGGTCGACTCCCCTTCACGCGTCTGCGGCAACTGACTCAACAACGACAGCACGGCCCGGTTATTCCGCTCGTCCTTGCTGCCGACCTCCACTTCAAACCCCAGGTCGTCCGCAAACCGCGCCGAGCGCACACCCGGCGCGCCGCCGAGCGCATCCACCTCCAGCCCCGAGTCATCCGCGAAGACAAGGAGTCCAGGTGCCAGCCGCGAATACTCCACGGCCTTCAACTCGGCGTTGCCCATGAACGTCGCTGCATCCTCCACCGGCTCCGGCATCGCCTCGATCCCCGGCAGCGCGAGCACCTCGAGGCCCTGTTCGCCCGCGCACTCGCGAAATTCCCTCAGCTTGCCCTGGTTCGTGGTCGCTGCATAAATTGTCATCCCTCCAACCTAAACCCGCGCATCTCAATCGACTGAATCCTGGGCCCGCACCGTGAAAGGCCAAACGATGTCCCGCACCTCGACCGTGACGCTGGTCACACTCCTCGCTCTTACTGCCTGCAGCCGCTCCACTCCGCAGTCCGCCGCCACGCCACAGCAACAGCAGCCGGCCACCAAGCCCACGCCGCCCACGCCTATCGCGGAAAAGAAACAGGAACTCGGCAATTCGAAAACGTGGGATCCATCCTGGGACGCCTTCATCGAAAAGTCTCTGCCTACGGAGCTTCTCTCCGCGCAGGCCGCGCACGCTGTTCGCCCCTACTGCCCGCGGTTCGCTGAACTCTCCGACAGCGACAAGCGTGCCTTCTGGGCCTATACCTTCCAGGCTATCGCCGCCGCCGAGGCCGGCCTCAACCCCGACGCCGACGTCCACCACACCGCCGCGCCGGTCAACAAGGTCGATCCCGAAACCCACCGCATGTCACGCCAGGAAGGCCTTCTGCAGGTGAAATACGACGACGCGAAGCGCTACGACTGCCCTTTCGATTACGAATCCGACCGTCGGCTTCCCGAGCGAGATCCGAATCGCACGATTCTCCAGCCCGAGCGCAACCTCTCCTGCGGCTTCAACATCATGCAGGACCAGATCATCACGCACTCGAGACCTCTCGTCACCCACGCCAGCTACTGGGCCACGCTTCAGCCCGGCACCGCCGGCTACCGCGTCTTTCGCAAGCAGATGGTCAATGTCCCCGCCGATTGCCGGCCGCCTCGCCCCGCGCGCGGCCCCGTCCACCGCACAGCACGTGAACGAGAAACAAAGTGAACCCTCGCCTGTTAGCTCGCCCGGTTTGAATATTTTGGCCGTAAGCCACACGTTTCGAATATTTGGCCGGGCCGAGCATGTTCTTCAGTAATTTACAGGTCACCCGGGGGATGGGGGTGGGTACTATGCCTTCCATGAAGGTCCACACCGAATACCTCACGTTTACCACCCGCGCGCGTTACGAGATGGTCCACATCACCCCGCAGGTCGACGCGATCGTTCGCAAATCCGGCGTCGACGACGGCCTCTGCTTCGTCTCGCCCATGCACATCACCGCGGCGATTTATGTGAACGACAATGAGTCCGGCCTCATCGAGGACATCGGCAGGTGGCTCGAGCAACTCGCCCCGCGCAACCCCAACTACCGGCACCACCAGACCGGCGAAGACAACGCCGATGCCCACCTGAAAGCGTTGCTGCTCCATCACGAAACGACCTTGCCTATTACGCGGGGCCGACTTGATCTCGGGACCTGGCAGAGGATTTTTTACGCCGAATTCGACGGGCAGCGCGCCAAACGCGTCATCGTGAAGGTTCTGGGAAAGGCGAAAGATTAGGGCTGCGTCCTGCCGGCGTCCAGCGGAAGAACGGCGGCTTCGGCAGGAAGCACGCGCAGGGAGCGGACGATGTCGCGTTGCGCGGCGTCACGAGCGAGCGCAAGTGCGAAACGTCGACTCGGGCAGCCCGGTGTTCGATCCGTGGCGAGGATGATCTCCGATTCATCGGACCCGCCTGTGCCGACCACCGTGAGCAGCGGGATGCAGGCGCGCGGCAGTTTGTTCCGGAACGTCCGGTCGAGGTCGATGGTTCCGACCTCCCTTGATCTGATGTCATAGCTGAACAGGGTGACGGATGATGGCGCTGCCCCTTCGCGGATGATCCCGAAAACGCGCCTGTCGCGGGAATCGAAGCCGTAGACCGCGAGCGCAACGGACCGGTCCCACGCGTCGTCGCTCGAATACGCATTGTTCTGTGACTCGGGCTGGTAGGGGAGGGCCGAGGCGAAGGTGAAATCGGCTTCACAGAGATGTGTGTTCTTCCCGTAATCGTCATCCATATCGACGCGCAGGGTGAAGCGGGTGCCGTTGGATGCGATGAGCGCAGGTGTGCCGCCGGCACGATGAGCGACACAGCGGAACGTCGCGGAAGAGAGCGCCAGGGACAGGAGCAGGTGCGGGAGCATCGCGTCGATTCTAGGCGTTGACGATCTCTTCTTCCAGGCTCTGCTTCTCGAACAGCTCGCTGTAATAGCCGCCGCGCGCGAGCAACTCATCGTGCGTGCCTAGTTCAGCGATGCGTCCATCGACGAGCACTGCAATGCGGTCGGCGTTGCGCGCCGTGGAGACGCGGTGCGCAATCAGGATCGACGTTCGTCCCTGCATGGCGTCGCGCAGGCCGGACAAAATCTGGTCCTCGGTGTGGGTGTCGACCGAAGCGAGCGCGTCGTCGAGGATCAGGATGCGCGGATCGCGCAGCAGGGCGCGTGCGATTGCGGTGCGCTGCTTTTGACCGCCCGACAGCGTCATGCCGCGCTCGCCGACGATCGTCTGAAAGCCTCGAGGAAACTCCTGGATTTCCGTGGCGATGTGAGCGGTCGTTGCTGCATCGACGACCTGCTCGTCGGTCGCGTGATCGA
>DASYBN010000080.1:0-14944 GCA_036500785.1 Acidobacteriaceae bacterium | reverse complement strand
GAGGTGTGGAAGTGCTCCATGCGGAGGCGCATGGCGGCTTTGTGCAGCAGCTTGTGGGCGACGGCCCACGCGCCCTCCGGTGTGCGGTGCTCCGGGCCCAGCACGTGCGAGTGCCCCAGCGATTTCTGCAGGTCGCTCGCGACGGGCGCGCCGTCGTCTCCGGTCTGTGCGCCGCGTAGCCAGTGGAAGAGGCGATCGCCCCACACCGAATCCCAGAGGCCGTGCATGCCGTTGCGATCGAGCGCGAGCAGCTGAGCCATAGTGTGAATGCCCTTCACGTTGAGGCGGGCCTCGGTGCGTGCGCCGACGCCGGGAAGATCGCGAAGCTCCAGATGCGCGATGGCGCGCGGAAGCTGCGATGGAAGCAGACCGATGAGCCCATCCGGCTTCTGCATGTCGCTTGCAATCTTGGCGAGATAGCGGTTGGGCGCCATTCCGATGGAGCAGCGCAGCGTTTCGCCGACGTCGTCTTTGATCGCCTGCTTGATGGCGATCGCGATCTGTCGCGCTCGCGGCGGCTCCTGCTCGCGGCCCATCAGCTGGCAGACCATCTCATCGATCGAAGGAGTGTGCGCGACGGGGCACACGCGCTCCACTGCTGCCGCGATCTCGTGCGAGTACTTCGCGTACGTGGTGTGATTGCCGTTGACCAGCGCGATCTGCGGGCAGAGCTTCTTTGCTTCGCCGACTTTCGTTCCGGTCTTGATGCCCAGCGCCTTGGCCTCGTAGCTGGCTGCGATGATGGTGCCGGTGTCGGCCATTGTGGCGGTGACGGCGGTCGGCTTGCCTCTGTACTCGGGGTGCAGCTGCTGCTCGACGGACGCGAAGAAGCTGTTCAGATCGATGTGGAGGAATCCGAAGCGGTCGTCTTGGAGCGAGGGATCCATTGCGGCACTCGCTCCATTTTATTCGCCGTTTATTCGCAGGGACGCCGGCTTCGAGCAAAAGACGCTCTCGCCTACTTTGTCATGGGAAGTTTCAGCTTGTAGCTCAGGTTTGGCTTGTCGTTGAACTGGCTGATGTTCTTTGTCTTTGAGCGTTTGCCGTTCAGCTCTGCCCACAGGTCATAGTCGAGGTTCATCGACAGGTGGCGGAAGTGAAATTTTCCATCGTCATCGCTGAGATAGCTCTTCACGGCCAGCGACTTGGAATCCTGCAGGTAGACGACGGCGCCCTGGATCGGGCGGCCGTCCTTGCTGCACACCTCGCCCTGGATGGTGCGCAGCTTGGGGACCTTGGTGGTTTCGGCGGACGCGCTCCAGCCCCGAATTCGAGGTGGGGCGATAGAGGTGGTGATTAACGCTCCCCACGCGAGTGCGAGCAGAAGCCTCGCTGCGAGGCTACTCTTCTTCGTCCTCACCCTCGACGCGCGGATCGTCGTCCTCGTCGTCATAGCCCTCCTCGTCGACCGGCGCCAGCTCCAGAGGATCGCTCGAGACAACCTCGAGATCCGTGCCACACTCCTCACACTGAATCACCTCGCCCTCTTCCACATCATCGACGTCGATATCCAGTGGGTTGTCGCACTCCGGGCATACGACTGACATAACTATCTCCCTCACGTGAGTTGCTGCCGCCCTGTACGATGTTCAAACCGCGTTTTGGGAAGCTTTCCTAGTTCTAACGGCGCGCCTGCGGCTCGTCAACATGGAACGGCTGCAACCCATCTCACGTTACTCGACTTTTCCGGGAGACGGAAGAATGAAGTGCTTTGTTGCAGACGGGGTGGAGGGCATCGTTGTCCGGCAGTCCGTTCCGGGCTGCAAAACTGCCGGACGGGCAGGCCGCGACGCTCCCGGACACGGGCTACTTCCGGTTCGCGCTGCCGGCAGGCGACAATAGAGGCTGACAGCAGGAGACGGTGCATGCGTTCGAACGGTCCGGTCATGATTGCGCTGCCGCCTTTTCGCGGTCTTACGCGGCGGCTGATCCTGGTGGCCGGCGCGAGCTTCCTGCTCTTTTTCATCCTGGGGATCGTGTCGCCGGGGCTTAGCGGGACTGTCGCAAGCCTGCTGGTTCTGCGTCCGGAGTTGGGGCCGCCGCTCGTGTGGCAGGTCCTCACGTGGCCGTTCATTGCGGAAGGTCTGCTCGGGCTGCTGTTCGCTCTGCTGTCGCTCTGGTACTTCGGCTCGTCGCTGGAAGAGGAGCGCGGTACCCGCTGGTTCGGCGAGCTGTTCTTTTTCACCTCGATCGGAGGTGCGGTCCTCGCGGTGATTCTCAGCCTGACGCTTGGCCGCTTCGTTCCGATCGGCGGAAATGGGAGCTACAGCAGCGGCCTGTGGCCGGTGGTGCTCGCGCTGTTGCTCGCGTTTGCACGGCTTCATCCGGACGAGAGCATGACCTTCAACTTCATCATCCGCGCGCGGGCCAAATATATTGCGGCGATCTTTCTGCTCGTCTATCTGGCCGTGGATATTTTTACGGCGCGCCGTTTCGACGCGCTGAACACGATCTGCAATGGCATCTGCGCGTTTCTTTTCCTGCAGATTGTTCCGCGCCGCGGCCTGCGCCACCTGGCTTCGGAGGGCTGGTTCGGTATGCGCAACCGCTACTACCGTGGCCGGCGGCGCCGCTCCGCGAAGAAGTTTCAGGTGTACATGCGCAAGCAGGGCAAAGAGGTCAATATCGACTCGAGCGGCCGCTACGTTGGGCTGGATGATGAGGATCCAACCGATCGCCGACGCATGAACTGAATCGCGAACTTACAACGTTTCTCACATTGCCGGCAATCGTCTGCGCTGCGCGTTGAATCCAATGCATCGAGGAGAACTCATGCACACACGCGCACTCGGCAGCTCAGGATTGAAGATCGTTCCTCTCGTGCTTGGCGGAAATGTTTTCGGGTGGACCATCGACGAAGCTCAATCTTTCAAGGTGCTCGACGCCTTTGTGGAGCGGGGTTTCAATTGCATCGATACTGCGGATGTTTACTCGGCGTGGATGCCGGGGCACAGCGGCGGTGAGTCGGAGACGATCCTGGGGAAGTGGTTTGCCCGCTCGGGTAAGCGCGACAAGGTTATTCTCGCGACCAAGGTTGGGATGGAGATGCCCAACACGGGCAAAGGATTAAAGAAGGACTACATTCTTCGCGAGGCGGAGCAGTCGCTGACGCGCCTGCAGACGGACGTGATCGATCTCTATCAGTCGCACAAGGATGATGAGTCAACGCCGATCGAGGAGACGCTCGAGGCCTATGCTCGGCTTCTGAAGGACGGCAAGGTGCGCGCTATCGGGGCTTCCAACTACAAGGGCGCGCGGCTCACGCAGGCGATGGAGATCGCGAAGCGGAACAATCTGCCGGCGTATACGACGCTTCAGCCGGACTACAACCTCTATGACCGGCAGGATTATGAGACCGACCTCGCGCCGGTTGCGGCGAAGTATGGTCTTGGCGTGATTCCATATTTCTCGCTGGCATCGGGGTTTCTCACGGGCAAGTACCAGAGCCTCGAGGACACGAAGGGCAAGAAGCGGGGGTCGCGCGTGGAGAAGTATTTCGATCAGCGCGGCATGCGGATTCTGAAGGCGCTGAACGAGGTCTCGGGGGAAGTCAACGCGAGGCAGGCGACGGTTGCACTCGCGTGGCTCTTGGCTCAGCCGACGATTACGGCGCCGATTGCGAGTGCGACCAGCACGGAGCAGCTGGAGGATCTGTTCGCAGCCGTAGATCTGAAGCTCAGCGATGAGCAGCTCAGAAAGCTGAACGACGCGAGCGCGTACTAGACAGGGATCGGATCGGGGATCGGGCGGTGACGCCAGCCGAACCACGTTGTCACAGCGGCGACCAGCAGCACAGCCGCGATGAGCGCGACGCATCCAGGCCAACCCGCGGCGCGCCACACGAGACCCGGGAGCATGCCGCCCACCGTGCCTCCGATGTAATAGGAGCAGATGTACATGCCTGCTGCAGAGACGCGGCCGCCCATTGGAGCGGCGTCGCGGATGAAGCTGTTGGCGCAGGTCTGCGCAATGAACACGCCCGAGCTCGCAGCGGCCAATCCGAGTCCAACGACTGGCAGCGATGGGATCAGCGTTATGAGAATGCCGCCAATTCCGAGCGATACTGCCAGCAGCATTCCGTTGCGCAGTCCGATGCGGGTAAGGATCCTTCCCACACCGAGCGTCGCGACCAGACCGACGAGATACACCGCAAACAGCCAGCTCAGCTCAGAGGTGCTGAGCAGGAAAGGGTTTGCGGCGAGATAGAACGTCACGAAGTTGAACGTGCTGATCAGCGTGAACAGCATGCAGAAGCCGATCAAAAACGTCGCGAGAAGCCGCGGATTGCGCAGGTTATCGAGCAGCGGTTTGAAGACCGATGCTGTGCGTCGTGCCTGGCGCGAATGCGCCGGGGCAAGCAGCCTGGCGACCAGCGCGACGCCGACAAGCTCGAAGCTGCCCAGCGCAATGAAGACCGCGTTCCATCCGAGGTGGTCCGCGATGATGCCGCCGAGCAGCCGACCGATGAATCCACCGAAGACGGTTCCGGCGACGTAGGCGCTCATCACGCGCGGCACCTGCTCCGCGGGCCACTCTTCTGTGATGTACGCGATAGTGATGATGAAGATGCCGGGAGTTGCGAGCCCTTGCAGCAGGCGCCAGATTGCCAGCGCGCCCAAGGTGTGTGCGCTGGCCGTGAGGACGCTGAAGACACCCAGCAGCGCCATCGCGCCGAGGATCACGGGCTTGCGGGAGAAGCGTTCGCCGAAGAGCGCGAGGAGAATCGCCGAGACCGCAACGCCGACGGTCGACGCGCTGATCGTGATGCCGACCTGCGCCTCCGTCACGTGGAAGAAGTGCGACAACATTGGCAGCAACGGCTGCGTGCAGTAGAGATCGAGAAAAGCGAACGCGCCGCAGAGGAATACAGCGAAGACGTTCCTTCCGCTGCGCGACGCTGGTGAAGTCAGGTCCAATCGGGTGTTTGCGTTGTTGGCGACCGGTGCTGTTGCTACAGAACCCACACTACAAGAGATGCTTTGGCCGCCTTTTTTGACTCGGAAATGCAGCCAGACTGTTTCGATAAACGGCAATCGAAGCACGCTACGGTTTGTGCGCAATACGGAGATTCAGCTCTTTCAACTGCAGCTCGCTGACGGGAGTTGGCGCGTCGACCATCAGGTCAATGGCCTTCGCGGTCTTTGGGAATGCGATGACCTCACGCAGCGATGACGCGCCTGCGAGCAGCATCACGATGCGGTCCAGCCCGAGCGCGATTCCACCGTGCGGCGGGGTGCCGTATTCGAGAGCGTCGAGGAAGAAGCCGAAGCGCTGATGCGCCTCTTCGTCGCTCATACCGAGGGTGCGGAAGATCTCGGCCTGAACATCTTTGCGGTGGATGCGGATGGAGCCAGAGCCGAGCTCCATGCCGTTCAGCACAACGTCGTACGCGAGCGCACGCACGGCGCCTTTATCGTTCCAGAGCGCGCCAGACTTGATGTCCTCTTCATGCGGAGAGGTGAACGGATGATGTGCGGCGTCCCACTGCTTCGTCTCTTCGTTCCACTCATACATGGGGAAGTCGGTGACCCAGAGGAAGCGGAAGTCTCTGGCGGTTCCGGTTTGCGCGAAGAGGCCGTGCTTGTCGGCAAACTTCTTTGCGAGCTCGAGTCGCAGTGCGCCGACACGCTTCGGAATCCAGAGCCGGTCGTTGTTCCATGTCGTTGCTGTGCCGGGCTTCGGCGTGATGACGATCGCGAGATCTTCCGTGGTGAAGCTCTCGCCAGAGAAGACGAGCTGCTCTGCCGTGAGCTTGGCTGCGATGGATTCAGCGAGCGGCATAAAGGCTTCGTTTGTACGCAGGCGGGCGACGTCGAGGTAGTCTAGGCCGCAGTCGCCGAAGCTCTTGCGAATCTCATCTACCAGCGTGCGGCGTTGCGTTCCGCTCATCGCGCCGGCCTTCGGGATCGTGAAGCCGTGCACGGGCAGCGTGGGGTCAATCTTCAGCGACTCGCGCAGTTCCGATGTGAGCTCGTGCGATAGATCGACCATTGCGGGAAGGCGCATGTCCGGCTTATCGATGCCGTACTTCGCGATCGCCTGGTCGTAGGTCATCTGCACGAAGGTCTCTTCGGGAAGCTCGACTCCCGCGGCTGCAAACGCGGCGCGCAGGAACCCTTCGACGATGCGAAAGACCGTCTCCTGCTGCGGAAACGTCATCTCGAGATCGATCTGGGTGAACTCCGGCTGACGGTCGGCGCGCAGGTCTTCATCGCGGAAGCAGCGCGCGATCTGAAAGTAGCGGTCGAAGCCGGAGATCATCAGGATCTGTTTGAAGATCTGGGGCGACTGCGGCAGCGCGTAGAAGCTGCCTGCGTGCACGCGGCTGGGCACGAGATAATCGCGCGCGCCCTCGGGCGTCGAGCGAGTCATGAAGGGTGTTTCAATCTCGAGAAATCCCTGCTCGACGAGGAAGTTGCGGATGGCCATCGCAACGCGGCTGCGGACCGCGAAGTTCTTCTGCATCTCCTCGCGGCGGAGATCGATGTAGCGATACTTCAGGCGAACCTCTTCGTTCGCGATGGCGTCCTCTGCAGGTGAAAACGGAGGCGTTTTCGCGTCGTTGAGGAGCAGCAGCTCCGCGCCGACGACCTCGATTTCGCCGGTGGGCATCTTCGGGTTGGCGAGCCCGGCGCCACGCATCCGTACCTTGCCGGTGACGGCGACGACGTACTCCGGGCGTGCGGCTTCGGCCTTGGCGTGCGCCTCGGCGGAGACGCTCTTGTCGAAGACCACCTGAGTGATTCCGGTGCGGTCGCGAAGGTCGAGAAAGATCAGACCGCCGTGGTCGCGGCGTCCGTTCACCCATCCCATCAGGGTGACGGTTGCGCCGGCGTCGGATGCGCGCAGCTCGCCGCAACGATGCGAGCGCTGAAGAGATCCTAAAAAGTCCAATGTCACAATTCTTCTATTGTACGGAGTTCGCGCTCGCTGCGCGGTGCGCGTTGCGGTTCGAGGCGACGAACCTCCACAACCAGTCGACCGCCAGCGCCAGGCTGCCGCCGATGACTGTATTCACCAGCCGAATGTGCGCGGCTGCGGTCTCTGAAAATCCGCCAAAGCGGAAGAGAAACACGATGTACAGCGTGATGAAGACCGAGAAGAGCGCATAGTTCACCGCCTGCAATGCATAGCAGCCGAGTGCGCTTGCAACGACCATGGTTGGCAGCAACCAGACAGGCAAGGGCAACAGCCTTGCCAGTGCAAGCGCGATGCCTGCGCCCGCTACCGTGCCCACCATGCGTGCGATGCCGCGGCTCAACGTGTGCCCCCACTGCGGCTTCAGCACAAGCAGCGCGGTCATCGGGATCCAGTAGCCGTTGCGCAGGTGGAAGTAGCGGTAGATGGCCGTGCTGATCAGCAGCACGATCGCGAGCCTTGCTACATATGGCGCTGTGTCTCCGTGCAGGGTCAGTTCATCGCGGAGGCATTGCAGCAGCTCGCGGAGGCGGCGCGGAACTTGCTGGTGTGGCCGGGGAGCCGACGGGTCGTGTGGCTGCCGTCGTAACCAGTAGAACAGTGAGAAGACGATGATCTGCAGCGCTCCGCCGGCGAGCACCATTGACGTGCGGCCGACGGCGTAGTGGGGTCCATTGGCGAAGTAGCTCGCGACGATTGCGAACACGCCGCTCTGCTGGCCGATCCATCCCTCGGTCGGCCCGAGGCCCGCGAGCAGGCCGTAGTTCACGGCGGCGATGAAAACTACGAGCAGCACTATGGGCGTCCACGGCGCGCCCAGGCTTCCGATCAGCGTGGCCGACGCAATGCCGAGTGTGGTCACTGCCATGCTGAGCACGACGGACGCGAGTGCCTCGTGAAACACCGCAAACCCTACTGTGAATGCGCTGCCGGCGGCGATCGCGCCTGCGCTCTGGTGTCCGGTCAGCCAGCCCAGCAGCAGTGCAATGCCGACGGCGATCGTCGCCAGCGCGCCCGAGCCTGTCGTCCGCTTTGCCCACGGGAAGAGGGTCGTGTCTTCGGAGATGTTAGAGAGCGGAAGCATTCTTAGGTTGGTCGCTCATGGAGAACATCGCGGTTGCACGCGAGCAAGAGAATGCTCTCCGATTTGTGCCGGATAAGCGAACCTCTTCAGCGGATGATGCGTATCGTGCAGGGCAGCTTCAGCTTTGACCAGCTCTTATCTGCCGTGAGAACGTCCCCGCCTCGCATGATCGCCAGCGCGAGGCAGGCGCGATCCCCAAGCGACAAACCCAGACTCCTCGTGAGCGGTCTCAAGCGGCCGGTGAGCTCCGCCATCGCGTCGGTAAATGGAACCACTTCACGGAGGGCGAACCGGATCGACTGTAAAGCGAGCAGAGCGTCCGGGCCGCGATCGGCCAACTTCGAATAGACCTCTGCGAGATTCACCGCCGAGATTGAAGCCGTGGGAATGGCCGCGTGGACCTGGTCGGCACCTGCCTCAGAACCGAGCAACGCAAGCAGGGCCGAGGCATCAAGAACAGCGTTACTCAAGCGCAGCCTCGGCGCGACGTTCCCGGATCAACTCTTCGCTGAGGGACTCGCCTCCCTTGAGGTGTGGGCGCATCAATTGCTGTGCTCTCCGTATCGCGGCTTCAATTGTCTCAGGCGTCCGTTCCACGGCGGCAGTCTCATTCTTTGCGGCGCGCAAAGCAGCTTCGAGTACGAAACTGTTGAGAGAACGCCTCTCGCGCTTTGCCGCAGCCACGAGGATCCGATGTTCCTGCGCTGTCGCGCGGACACCAAGAGGCTTCTTGGTCTGGGTTCTCACAGTCACCATCTAATGGTAACAAAGTGTAATCATCTTGTAGACACCTAAACGAGGCGGCTGGCCAGCTCCGTCCGAGCGACTTTCAGCTGTTCGCCTGTCGCGAAGGTCTTTACCGTCACGAGGCCGGTTGCAACCTCGTCCTCGCCCAGCAACACGATATTCCGCGCGAGCTTATCTGCGACGTCAAAGCTCTTGCGCAGCTTGAATGTCCCATCGCCGACCTCGACGCTCAGGCCCTCGCGGCGCAGTTCGCGGGCTAAGGCCAACGCCGCTGCATTCCGCTCGACACCGAGCGGAGCGATGTAGGCATCAAGTTTCTGGTGTATGGCTGCAACGCCGGAAGCGTCGGCATCCTGCTTCGCCTGTTCTTCGAGGACAAGAATCAGCCGGTCTTCGCCGATTGCGAAGCCGATACCCGGTGCTTTGGGGCCGCCGAGCATCTCGCTCAGGCCGTCGTAGCGGCCGCCGCCGAGCAGAGCGTTCTGCGTGCCAAGGCCGGTCTGCACCGTGAACTCGAATGTGGTGCGCGTGTAGTAGTCCAGCCCGCGCACGAGGCGTGGATTGACGTGGTACGGCACGCCGCAGGCGTCGAGCGCCGCGAGCACCTGCCGAAAGTGCTCCTTCGAATCCTGGCCGAGATAGTCGGCGATCTTCGGGAGCCCGTTGATGATCTCCTGGTCCTGTTCGTCTTTGGAGTCGAGGACGCGCAGCGGATTCGTCTCGGCGCGCCGCTGATTGTCGGGGCACAGCTGGTGCTTCACGCCCGCGAGCGCCTCACGCAGCACCTCGTTGTAGCGCGCGCGGTCCTCTGCATTGCCCACTGAGTTCAGCTCCAGCCTGTACCCACGCACGCCCAGCTCGGTTAGAAGTGAATCGAGCATTTCGATCACCTCGGCATCGCGCAGCGGCGACTCCGAGCCTGAGCTCGGCGGGCCGATGACTTCGGCGCCGATCTGCCAGAACTGCCGGTAGCGTCCGCGTTGTGGTCGCTCGCGCCGGAACTGCGGGCCGATGTAGTACAGCTTTTGCAGCGCTCCCGTCTCGCCGAGCCTGTGCTCGATGTAGGCGCGGACGACGCCGGCGGTGGATTCTGGGCGAAGGGTGAGCGATTGCGCCTTTTCACTGGCGGCGCGGGCGCGGTCCTCCCACGTGAACATCTCTTTGGAGACGATGTCGGTCTCTTCGCCGACGCCGCGCGCAAACAGCTCGGTTGCCTCGATCACCGGCGTGCGGATTTCGCCGAAGCCATAGCGCGCAAACACTGCACGCGCGGTCGCCTCGACGCGGTTCCACAGCGGCGTCTGGTCAGGGAGAAGATCACGTGTGCCGCGCACGGCCTTGATTTGAACTTGCTGGCCCGTGCCGCGCGACGGGCGCCCAGCCTCGGGGGCGCCCTTGTCATTGCTGGAAGTCATAGAACTTCCAGTCTATCGAAGTGCAGGTGTGTTTCAGGCGATCGTGCCGCGCTGGGCCTTCGCTTCGTCGATCTCCTGGGCCTGGATCCTTGTGTCGATCAGGAAACCGCCGCCGATTGCCAGCGGAATCAAGCCGACGGCTGCGCCGCAGAGCACGTCCCGCTCCTGCAGGACCGCAGCCAGTGCGATAAAGAACAGCACCAGCCCGACGCCTGAGGCAACGAGCACCACTCCTGTCAGGCGGACATTCGCCTTGCGGCGGTTGAGGTCGGCCGTCGGCCGGCCGTGCGTAATCGCAAGCTCCTCGGGCGTGGGCGGGATCGGCACGCCGCGTGCGATCGCCTCCAGCCGCTCGCGCGACTGAATCTCGCGGTTCCTTACGCTGGACCAGACGCCGCCCAGCACAATGCCCAGAATCATGAGACAGCCGGCCACCGGCACGATAAACGGGCTGTTCCACTCGATTCCCATCGCAAGCGCATGAATCATAAAAACCTCCGCGGTCTGCGGTGTGCATTTCTTCCGCTCCTGACCGTTCTGCGGGGCTTGGACTTGGGGGGCAAGCGAAAGTTTCATTCGCACGCGTGAAACTTTTGGCGCATCCTGAAGTCTGAGGCTTTCGCATCGATATGCGAGCTGATCTCACATCGCCGCAGGCATTTGAAGGCCTCGTCCGCGAGCACCAGGCGATGGTGTTTCGCACCCTGTCGCGCATGACGGGCGCGGGCGTGCACGTGGAGGATCTGGCGCAGGAGGTCTTCCTCCGCCTGTATCGCGCGCTGCCTGAGTTTCGCGGTGAGTCCGCCATCAGTACTTATCTGTATCGAATCGTGGTCAACATTGCGCAGGATGAGTGGAAGCGCCGGCGGCGGGATCGCGAGTTCGTCGCCGCGGCGCCGGCGTCCTTCTCCGAAGATGAATCTGCGGACTGGCTCGAAAATCTTCCGGGTGACGCGATCCACGGGCATGCGCGGACGCCCGAGCAGCTGTTGTCGGATGCCGAACTGCAGCGCACCGTCGACGCCGCTCTGCTCTCGCTTTCTGAGGTCGAGCGCGCCGTCCTCATCCTTTATCACCAGGAAGACCTGAGCTATGAGGCGATCTCCGCCGCGCTGGAGCTTCCCATTAACACCGTCAGGACGCACCTGCATCGCGGGCGGAAACGGATGGGCGAACTAATGCGCGCCCGGCTTGCACCCGAGCCCGCCACGCCTCAGCTGCGGTATTCTCAACCTCTGGAGGCACGATGAACAGCAACAACAACTCGGTGACGCCCTCCACTCTGGAGCAGCGGATCGATCGTGCGCTCGAGCACAAGACTGAGGTGCACATCCCGGCGGACTTCGCGGCCAGGGTCGCATCGCGAGCGGCCACTCAGCCGCTGAAGTCGCGCCGCCGCCGCCCGCAGTTCGGCTGGACCATCGCTCTCATCTCGGCGCCGGTCGCCACCGTCGCGCTGTTCGCGCTCGCTCCGCATGCGACCACGGTCACGGTGACGAGTCTTAGCTTCGACGTAGAACTTGCTCTTGTCGCTGAACTTGCGTTTGTCGGCTGGTGGATCGCGCGCACGCTCCACCTGCCTGTCTCGCGCTGAGGCTTCGCAGTCTTCCACAGGCGCCGTTGACCGCATGGACATCCACGCAAGGCTTCGAGGCATCGCAGTAGTGGGGACAGCACGAAGCTCGTTGCCACATGCAACCTCCCCGTTGGTGACATCGAGCTTCGTGACTGCGACCTTTCCTTCCTTCGGAATCCACTGACAATTTCTCTTCGGCCGACGCGACCGCGTGTGGTCCATGCCTCGTTGTAAGCGCGCCCGTGGCTTGGACTTAATGACGAAGGCCACTGCCTCGCGGCAGCGGCCCCCAATTCTCAGCTCAGGTTGTGAAACTGCCTTAGCGGCAGGCACCTTCGTTTTCGCAGCGCTCGCGCTTGTGAATGTCGTGTTCCTTGCGTGCGTGGTTCGCAACCAGGCCACCGCCCGCGCCGACACCTGCGCCGATCACGGCACCTTTCGGTCCGCCGACCAGGCCGCCGACAACGGCTCCGCCGACCGCTGATCCGCCGACGATCTTGGCTTTGGTGTGATGGCGCGCGTCATGGCGCTCCTGGACGTGCTTCGCGTGCTCATATTGATAGCTCTGAGCGGTGATCCCGAGGGGCGAAAGAAGCATCGCGCCCACAACTGCCTGTCCCGCAATTCGCTTGATATTCATCGTTCTCTCCTGCACTTCAAAGTTGCTGCGAAATCAAAAAGTGGAAATCGTTCCAGCGTGCAATCTCCGGCTTTCAGTCAAGTCATAGCGGCCGGTCATTGATATCCGATGCCTCTCAAACCTGCGTGCGATGCACTCAATAAACATTTCTTGGGGGCAACCCCTTGCGCGATTCCGTCCGGCGGGTGTAGCGTAGAGGCGATGCTTCCGTCGTCCATCGCGTCGTTTGCTTTTCCGTACCGCTACTGGTGGACAGTAGCGGCCGCGGCGGACTGACTTCTGCTGAAGTAAACGAACTCAGCAGACTGGATCACAAAGCCCCGAGCCGCGAACTCAAATTGAGTCGCGGCTTTCGTTTTTTCGCTCCAGCCACTTTTGAGGATCGAGCAACAGCATGAGCACCACCCAACTCACCAGCCCCGTTTCGATGCCTACCGCGTCCACGCCTGGACGTTTCGGCAAGTACGGCGGCCGCTATGTGCCCGAGACGCTGATGGCCGCGCTGCTCGAGCTCGAACAGGCGTATGCCGAGGCGCAGAAGGACGAAGGGTTTCAGGCTGAGCTCGCCTCGCTGCTGCGCGATTACTGCGGCCGACCCACGCCGCTGTATTTTGCGAAGCGGCTGAGCGAATCGCTTGGCGGCGCGAAGATCTATCTCAAGCGCGAGGACCTGCTCCACACCGGCGCGCACAAGATCAACAACGCGCTGGGGCAGGCGTTGCTGGCGCGGCGCATGGGCAAGCAGCGCATCATCGCCGAGACCGGCGCGGGGCAGCATGGAGTTGCGACGGCTACAGTCTGCGCGCTGTTCGGCATGGAGTGCGTCGTCTACATGGGCGAGGAGGACATGCGGCGGCAGGAGCTGAACGTGTTCCGTATGCGGCTGCTCGGCGCCGAGGTTCGTGGAGTCAGCGGTGGGTCGGCGACGCTGAAGGACGCGATCAACGAGGCCATGCGCGACTGGGTCACAAATGTGCGATCGACCTTTTACATCCTGGGCTCGGCGCTCGGCGCGCATCCGTATCCGACGATGGTGCGCGATTTTCATCGCGTCATCTCGCGCGAGTCGAAGCGGCAGATTCTGGAGCACGAAGGGCGCCTGCCGGACGCTATTGTTGCCTGCGTCGGCGGCGGATCGAATGCGATTGGCGCGTTCTACGAGTACATTCCGGAAAAGAATGTCGAGCTGATCGGGGTCGAGGCCGGCGGCCGCGGGACTGCTTTGGGAGAACACGCTGCGCGGTTCGCTGGAGGCCTGCCGGGCGTCCTGCAGGGTACGTATTCGTATGTGTTGCAGAACGACGCCGGTCAGGTGGCGCAGACGCACTCTGTGTCTGCGGGGCTGGATTATGCGAGCGTCGGACCGGAGCATGCGATGCTGCACGATTCGGGTCGTGCGAGGTACACGAGCGCAACAGACAGCGAAGCGCTCGAAGCGACCAAGCTGCTTTCGCGGACGGAAGGGATTATCCCTGCGCTTGAATCCGCACACGCGATTGCGGAAGCGATCAAGCTTGCGCCGAAAATGAGCCGCGATGAAATTCTGATGGTCAACGTTAGCGGTCGCGGTGATAAGGACATGGGCATCCTCACGCGGGAGCTCGCGCTGTGATCAAGTTTGACCGCAAACCCGGCCTCGTCATCTACCTCACCGCGGGTGACCCCGACCTCGCAACCACGCGCGCGATGGCCGTTGCCGCGATTGATGCGGGTGCCGATGTCATCGAGCTCGGTGTTCCCTTCAGTGATCCGCTCGCTGATGGTCCGGTGATTCAACGTGCGAGCGAACGCGCCGTGGCTCGCGGCACGCGCCTTGCGGATGTACTCGAGACCTGCCTCGACATTCGCAAACTGCGACCGAATGCGGGGATCATCCTCTTCAGCTACCTCAATCCCGTCGTTCGCATGGGCATGCAGGAGTTCGCGAAAGCCGCAAAAGCCCACGGCGCGGACGGAGTTCTCCTAACGGACATGATCGTTGAAGAGGCCGCCGAGTACCTAGATGCCATGCGCGAGAACGATCTCGCGCCCGTGTTTCTCGCCGCGCCGACGTCGCCGGACGATCGCCTTCGCGCTATCGCTGAGAACTCGAGAGGCTTCGTCTACGCGATCTCGCGCGTCGGCATCACGGGTACACAGACCGAGCTTGCGGCCGACGCCGAAGCACTTGTGCGCCGGCTGAAGCAATTTACTGATCTGCCTATCGTGCTCGGCTTCGGCATCTCCAACGCAGACCACGTGCGTGCCGTGAGCGCCTTCGCCGACGCGGCTGTTATTGGCAGCGCGATCGTCGGGTTGGTCGAAAAAACTCCCGCAGCGGATGCGCCGAAAGCTGTTGGTGATTTCGTCCGCTCGCTTCATTCCGCTTCGCACCAAACTACAAACGAGATCAACGCGGAGGTGAACGCATGATCTTCGCACCGTCCACGTATCATCAACATGAGGCAAGCCTATGGATATCGCCGACTGGCGCACACGAATTGATGAACTGGACGAGCAGATCGTTAAGCTGCTCAATGAACGAGCAGCCTGCGCTGTTGCCATTGGCGACCTCAAGCGGCAGG
>DASYBN010000079.1:0-3862 GCA_036500785.1 Acidobacteriaceae bacterium | reverse complement strand
CCTCTCCGGCAGCCAACGCCGTCGCTGTCGTCTCTTCGAATTCGCTTTCTCTTTTGCTCATCTTCAAAACGCTCGAATCTGCCCGCGGTATCCATCGAAGTTGCGCTTCAGCTCGTTCAGGCTGTCGCCTCCGAACTTTTCCAGCACCAGCCTTGCGATCGTGAGCGCGACCATCGCCTCGCCGGCCACACCCGCCGCGGGCACCACGCACACATCCGACCGCTCATACGATGCCTTGGTCGCCTCACGCGTCTCAAACGATACCGATGCGAGCGGCCGCCGCAGAGTCGAGATCGGCTTCAGATATCCACGCACAACTACATCCTCGCCATTCGACATCCCGCCTTCGACGCCGCCGGCATTGTTCTTCTCGCGGCGAAAGCGCGTGAAGCTTTCGTCTCCTTCGCGCTCGCTCGCATACGCAATCGCATCGTGAACCGCCGAGCCCGCGGACTCCGCTGCAGTGACTCCACGTCCGAGCTCGACCGCCTTCACCGCCTGCAAACTTATCAGCGCCTGCGCAAGCAGGCCGTCCAGCCGCTCGTCCCAGTTCACATGCGTGCCGATGCCCGGCGGCAGGCCATGCACAATCACCTCGAACACCCCGCCGACCGTATCGCCTGTGCGCAGTGCCTTATCGACCTCGGCCTTCATGCCGGCCTCGGACTCCGCATCCGCACAGGCCAGCAGAACGTCGTCACGCTTCGCAATCGCAGCCACTTCGTCGAACGAGACCTCACGCGCAAGTTGCGCGCCGCCGACGCGTACCACATGGCTTGCGACCTCAATGCCGAGCTCACGCAACAGCAGCTTCGCCAGTGCACCGCACGCCACACGCGCAGCCGACTCTCGCGCGCTGGCCCGTTCGAGCACGTAGCGCGCATCCTTGAAGTCGTACTTCAGCGCGCCTGCAAGATCTGCGTGACCTGGCCGCGGGCTCTCCACAGCCTTATGCAGCGAAGAATCGCCGGACTCGACCGGCAGAATCTGCTCCCAGTTCTTCCAATCACGATTCGCAAGAGTCATTGCGATGGGCGAGCCAATCGTTTTGCCATGCCGCACGCCGGAGAGGATGTGCGCTTCATCCTTCTCGATTCGCATGCGGCCGCCGCGGCCGTAGCCCTGCTGGCGGCGCCACAGTTCCCGATTCACAAACTCCTGGTCGACAGGAACGCCCGCGGGCAATCCGCTAACCAGCGCCACGAGCGCCTCGCCGTGGCTCTCGCCTGCCGTAAAAAATCGAAGCATGAGAGCTCGATTATATCGGTTTGAATTAACGATCTCCGCGATCCGTTCAGGAGTCGGGAAACAAATCGGTCAGCACGACGGCTTCGCCCACGTTCGGTTCCTCTGCAGCGCTCCCAGGTGCAGAACTCGCTGCTTCCGCTGACGCAGACACCTCGATCTCCGCGCCGCCTGCCGCCGCTGCCTGTGTCTGCGAATCAAGAAACCTGCGCGAATCAAACAGATTCCGCTCCATCGACCGCACCCACTCCGTCGGCTCATCGGCGCGCCGTCCGGCATCGCGGGCTGCCGCAAACTCCGCGCGCATCGTCTGGAACTTGGCCTCCAGATCATCGAGCGCGCTCAGTAGCATCGCCTCCGGGGTCATCGGCAGCTTTGGCGAGCCGAACTCCAGCTTGCCGTGATGCGCCAGGATCATATGCTCGACCAGCACGCGCAGCGGTTCCGGAAACAGCTCCGGTGGCTCGCCGGTGCGCTCGGAACGCTCACGCGCCTCGGCATCCATCGCCGAGATCGCCTCAGCAAGCATCCGCTGTGCGATCGTGATGTGTCCTACGAGCTGCCCCTCCAGCGTGTAGCTGAAGTTCGATCGCCAGCTCAGCTCGCGCACCTTGCCGATGTCGTGCAGAATCGCTCCTGTCACCAGCAGGTCCGGATCGACCTCCGGATAGAACGGCGCCATCGCCCGGCACACCCGCACCAGCGCCAGCACATGCTCCAGCAGCCCGCCGAGCCACGCATGATGCAGGCGCTTAGCCGCCGGTGCCTCCTGGAAGGCCGCGCCGATCGTTGGGTCATCGAAGAAGCGAAGAACCAACGCGCGCAGATGCGGGTTCGCAAAAGCCTCCACATAGCCGCGCAGCTCCGTCATCATCGCGGGGATTTCATACTGCGTCGTCGGAACGAAGTCAGCCGTGTCGACCTCGCCCTCGGCTGCGGGGCGCATCCGTGTCAGCGTGATCTGAAATCTGCCGTTGTACTTTGAGATCTGGCCCTGCACCTTGACGTAGCAGCCTTCGGCGCAGGTCTCGACGACGCCCGCAAACTCCTCCCACATGCGCGCCTCGAGCTGCCCGCTCTTGTCTGCGAGCGTGAGCGCAAGGTACTGCCCGCCGCCGCCTTTGCGGTCGCGCAGGCTCAGCGAGGCCAGAGAAAAGAAGCTGGTGACGCTCTGGTTCTCAAAGCGTGCGGCGTCGGAGACAAAGAACTCTTTCATGCGTTTGCTCAGCATACGACGACAGCCCTGAGCTTACGAAGGAAAGCCCCGGAGACCGGGGCTCTTCGAAGTGGAAACCGCGTCCCTGACTGCTACTGCGGAGTGGACGTCCCCGACGGCGGAGCCTGGTTTGCGGGCGCATTCTGCGCTACTGGCGTCGTGCCCAAAGCGGGATTCACGGTCGGCGCAACCGGCTGTGTCGTGTCGACCGGTTTCGTCTTCTCCTGCAGCCGTTCCTTCGGCTGGTCTTTGGCGCGCTTCACCTTGGCTTTCTTGTGCTTCTTTCCTGTATTGCCGTTCAGCCCAAGCGGAGCCGCGCGCTCCTTCTCGTCCGCAGTCTCCTCCTGCGTAGCAGCCACCGGCTTCTTGGTGGCCTTCACCTCAGCCTTCGCGACCTTATCCTGAGCGCGCTTTTGCTCCGATTCTTTCTCGCGATCGGTGAAGCGCGTCTTACGATCGGCGCCTTGCCTGGGCGCCAAGGGATCCGCGCTGCTCTCGTCCACGCCGGTACCGGTCGTAATCGTCGTCATGGAGTCGGTGGGCGCCATCGCTGCGCCTGCCGTCTGGCCGAGCGGGGCCGCGTTGTTGCCCGTCTCTGCGGTCTGCGCGGTTCCACTCGGCAGCGCCTTGGTAGGAGCCTCTCCAAAGCGAATCTTCTCGCGATGAATCTTTTGCTTCTTGGGCGCCGCTGTTCCTTTCGCCGCGGCAACTCTGGCTTCCTGCTTCTCCGCCGCTTTCTCGCGCGCCGCAGCCAGATCCGCCTGCGCCGCGTCCGCCTTTCGCTGCTCGACGCGCTGCTTCTTCAGCGTCTTCTTCTTTACGGCCGGCGCTGCATATGCCGTGAACTGTGGCTTCGTCTGCTGCCGGCTTCCGCCTGTGTCCACGAAACCCGGCTTGATGTCGATATACGCATCCTCGCGCGCCTTGGTCAGGTACGCGCGCAGCGCGGGCTGCAGCTGGTCGAAGTAGATCGCCTCCTGCACCTGCCGCTCGACATCCTGCAACGGCGGCACACCCGCCTGCTGATGACTGTCCACGCGCAAAATTACGAACCCCTGGCGTGTGCGAATCGGCTCCGTGTATCCGCCGACAGGCAGCGAAAAGGTCGCCTTCTCCAGCACGTCGCCCAACGCTCCGCGCTTGAAGTCACCAAGATCTCCGCCAGCTTGCGCCGTCGGTCCGCCCGAGTACGCCTTGGCCGTGTCGGCAAATTTCTCGCCGCCCTTAAGCTTCGCTTCGACCTCATCCGCCTTCTGCTGCGCCGCGGCAACCTGCGCATCGGTCGCGTTCTCCGGCGTCGGAATCAGAATCTCGCTCAGATGCACCTGCTCGGGCACCTCGAAGTCCTTCGCATGCGCCTTGTAGTACGCCTCTTCCTGCGCGTGCGTCAGGTTCAGATGG
>DASYBN010000078.1:0-13552 GCA_036500785.1 Acidobacteriaceae bacterium | reverse complement strand
CACCTGACACAGCACCTGCGCAAGTCGCTCGGCGACCTCTCGGCCCAGCTCTTTCCTAATCAAGTCACGCGCCTCTTTGAGGGCATGCTCACCGACTTCAAACAGCGTCCTCGCTTTGGCCTTCGTCTGCTCTCCGTCTTCGCCGCCTCCGTCTGGGCAGCGCACAACGGCACCTGGGCCATGATCTGGGGCCTCAACCGCGCCTATGAGGTCGAAGAGCGACGCCCCTGGCGGACTCTCACGATCACCATCATTCTGCTCACCCTCTGCATGGCAGTGGTCGCGTCCGTCGGCCTTCTGCTTCTCTTCTCGAGCGCCTTTGCGCAGGAGCATCTTCACGGCAGTGCATTGTTCCTGCGCACGCTCGAGTGGCTCACGGTTGCCGTCTGCCTTTACTTCGCCTTCGCGCTGCTCTACCGCTTCGCGCCCAACGTTCCGCATCACGCAATTCGATGGAGCACGCCCGGCGCGGTCTGCGCGCTCATCCTCTGGCTCGCCTCGACCTTCGCCGCGCATATCTACTTCGACCACATTAACGACTACACCCGGAGCTACGGCCCGCTGAACGGCGTCGTCATGCTCCTGCTTTGGCTTTACGCCTCGAACGGCGCCCTGCTCATCGGCGGCGAAATGAACTCGGAGATCCAGAAGGCCGAGTCCGGGCGCAGCGGGCACCCGCACGAAACTGCTCTCGAGCGTCGCCCCCGTCAAGGCGATTAGTGCACCGCCGGCCGCGAATGCAACAACGCGCGGTGACGGCGCATCAGGAGCACCAGAACACGTCGCAGATACATCGCGACCAATGGCATCGCGACCGCAGCGACAAGTCCCCATACCACCAGAGCGTGCCACTCCCATCCCCAGATCTCGTGAACCAAACGCAACGGATGATGGCTCAGATGTTCGATCTGCTTGCGGTTAAGCGGCAGCCGGCGCGTGTGGAAGAGGTGGACCCCCAGATCGATAAACGGGATAAACAGAAGCAGGTGCAGCGGTGCCACCACGTGCGATCCGATCTGTGAGGCCACCTGATTGAGCCCCAACGCCCACGCCAGCATCACGATGAGAATCGTCGTAAGCCCGACCGAAGGATTGATCCCAATGACCATTCCCAGCGCCAGGCTCCACGCCATCCGCCGCGGCGTTACGCCGCCACGCAGCTGACGCAAGACCGGACGGAGCACCTTGCAGCGAAAAAACTCGCGTACAAATTCGGGCACAAGCACACCCGGATGTTACGCCCGAACAATGCCTTGTATTGCGCGGATGAGACACAGCGCCAAAGGCTAAAATCCTCCCCGCGGTGGCCTCAAAATTCTTATTGAGAACGCAAAAGCAGGTGTAGTATCGGTGCGTTACCTGAAATCACCGGGGGTCTTCAACGTGAAAACTACCCTGTTCCGCACACTGCCTGCCCTGGCTGCGCTGTTTTTTCTCCTGGTAGCAGGGGTTATGAAAGCCCAGAAGACTACGCCCGAGCCGGGGCCGGAGTGTTGCACACCTGAGGCGCAGAAGACCGTTGCTGCGACGCTGGGCTTCGCTGACAGCGCCGGCATCCAGCTTGGCATGACACCGGAACAGGCGCTTGAGGCCGCGAAGAAGTTCAACCCGCAGTTCAAATTCCATGTCATCAAGGCGCGAATGGAAGCCCCCGGCGCACCCGGAGGCTACACACTGGCCCCTCGCTATATCGTCGTAGGAACTGAGGGTGTGCCGAGGTTCCCGACGTTTCCGAAGCCGTTTGCGTTGGCCGATGGAAGCGCGGATGAGATCGTGCTGGAGTTTACGTTGCCGCCGAGCCCGCCGTTGCTGGCAAAGATCTCGCGAAGGGTGAGTTTCGCGACAGGCCAACCGGTCATGGCCTCCACCCTGATTGAGGCGTTGGAGAAGAAGTATGGGAAAGAGAGCCTGAACGCCAACAACTCGCTTTACTGGGTCTTCGACTCGTCAGGGAAAATGGCAACCGTGCCGGCCACGAGCGCAGCTCGTAGCTGCGTTCCTGTCGCTCCCACCAGCGGGTTCTCGTGGCAAGCTGGATTGCCCGCGCCTGGAGACGATCTGGAGAGACCCGCACCGGAGCCCGTTAACCTGGAGACAATTGGCGTAACCCCCAACTCGCCGGGTTTTTCATCAGAGCGCGCCGCTGCGTGCCAAGGCATAACGATTCTTCAGGCTTCCGAACTGGGTGGGAATGTGCCGTCCACTTCCCGACAGATGGCGATGGAAACCAGTCTGCAGAGCGGATCGCTGTTGTATGCATCGCGACGCGCAACCTACGACTGGATTGCCGCGAAGAGGGCCGACCTCAAAGCAAAGGCCGATGCTGCGGCAAAGAACAGGGCGGCTCCGAAGCTGTAGCCGGAGAGAACCGCTCTCGAGACAAGTGCAAAAGAAACCGCCGCCCAATCGGGCGACGGCTTTGATAACTGACTCTCTTCCTTACTGCTTCAACACCGGCTTCCTGCGCGCCTCCACCATCGGGATCGGCTCGCTATCCATCGTCAGCGGAAGCTGCTCGGCCTGCTTGTAGCTGTCGTACGCGCGCACAATCCGCTGCACCAGATGGTGCCGCACCACATCGACATCCTCGAAGTGGCAGAAACGAATCCCCTCCACTCCATCCAGCACATGCAGCGCCTGCAGCAGGCCGCTCTTGTTCGGGTTCGGAAGGTCTGTCTGGGTCAGGTCGCCCGTGATGACCGCCTTCGACGAATTGCCCAGGCGCGTCAGGAACATCTTCATCTGCTCGGTCGTCGTGTTCTGCGCCTCGTCCATGATGATGAAGGCATCGTTCAACGTGCGCCCGCGCATGAACGCCAGCGGAGCCACCTCGATCACATTCGTCTCGAGCATCTTGTCGACCTTCGCCGGATCGAGCAGATCGTAGAGCGCGTCGTAGAGCGGACGAAGATAGGGGTCGACCTTCTCCTGCAAGCTGCCAGGTAAAAATCCGAGTCGCTCGCCGGCCTCGACAGCCGGCCGCACCAGCACGATGCGCGAGACCTTCTTCGCCATCAGTGCGCTGACGGCCATCGCTACTGCGAGATAGGTTTTGCCGGTACCCGCAGGTCCCAAGCCAAACACCATGTCGTGGCCTTCAATTGCCTCGACATACTTGCGCTGATTCGGCGTCCGCGGCTGTACTACACGCTTGGCTCCCACCGCCCGCTGCTTGCCCGTCTCGACGAGGCCCCTCAGCGTCACTGCCGGGTCGGCGACCACCATCTTCAGCAGCCCGTGCAGCTCGCCGTTGTGCGGGTGTACGCCGTTGCGCCGCAGGTGCTCGAAATCGGCGAAGATTCCTTCGACCCGGGCCACCTCAGCCGCCTCACCCAGCACATGGATCGAATCCGAGCGGAGGTCGATCTGCACCCCCAGTCCGTCTTCCATCAGTCGAAGATTTTCGTCACGAGTGCCATACAGCGGCTCGATTCCAGGGGTGATTTGCAGCGCCTTTTTTACCAAAGTTGGACCTGACCTCCAGCAGAAGACTGCGGTTGTTCTATCTGAGGATTAGATGTGAAAAAGGGGGTACAGATGCTAGGTGGATGGAGCTCACCGGCCCAGCCTCCACGGTTCCAGACCAACCCGCCGCGTTCCCTCCCCGCCGCAGGTCCTGTCCCACCCGTAATGGCCGAAACTCTCAATAGTGTGCCGATGTTGGCTGTAACGTAAACCCACCCAAACCCGCCGTCAAGCACCATTGTGTGAAAAGAGGTACCGAACCGGCTGCTGGCAGCAACGACAGCAGGCGCTCCATGGCACGACATTTCCACCTTGCCCGTGCAAGAGCTTGCACCTCGCGTTCGACACAAACTGTAAGTGCAACGGAGCACGACTCATAACCGCCGCCATCTTTGGCATATCGCATGCTAGGACCCATGACAAGGCTTACATCGACAACCAGGTTTCAGGAGGAACTTCGGATGAGATCCGTCTTCTCGCGTTTCCTTTGTCTGTTGTTTTTGGGCGCGCCGCTCGTGGCGCATGCGGACACCACCTATGACTTCACGGCCATCGGGGCAGATTTCACCAGCTCCGGATCATTCACCGTCGGGATAGAATCACCCTACACATCCGGCGCCTATGAGATAACCAGCATCACCGGGACATTGAATGGCGTGGCAATCTCCTTGATGCCCGGCAGCTACGATGCCTCCAATCCGACCTACAACACCGGCGACCCCACTGACTTCAATTTCTACTTTGACAATCTCTTCTACCCCTCTGCCCCCAATCTGGACGGCAACGGCATCGGCATCGATGTTGGTACCAGCGGATACGAGGTCAACTTCTACTACGGCACTTTCGCTGACGCGACCGTGCCCTCCTACATATTCTTTTCCAACGCAGACAACTTCACCGAACCCATGACCTTCACCGTCACACCCGCCGTACCCGAGCCGTCCTCGCTCCTGCTTCTTGGAACCGGTGTACTGGGAGCGGCTGGAGCCCTGCGTCGCCGGTTAGTCTAACCCCGATGGGGTGGTGGCGTCTCACGCCACCCCATTGACCCACCCCTCCACTTCACGTTATCCTTAGGTGTTGCAGTCGATGCGGTCGCGCTGTGCCCGCACCAGCGGGTCCCAGCCAGCTTGCTGGCAGGGGTAAAGCCCTCCGGCCTGCATCCTAATCCCCGCCAAGTGTCGGGTAATAAGAGAGTTCTCATGGCAAATCATGTATCTTCCCTGAAGCGCGCCCGCCAGACCGTCACCCGCACGGCCGTCAACCGCGCCAACAAGTCCAAGCTTCGCTCCGCCCTCCGCTCCATGCGCGAGTCCATCGCGGCCGGCGATCACAAGTCCGCCACCGAGGCCTATCGCTCCACCGTCTCGATCCTCGATAAGAGCGTCCAGAAGGGTGTTCTGCACAAGAACACCGCCAGCCGCTACAAGGGCCGCCTCAATGCCCGCGTCAAGGCGATTGCGAAAGCCGCATAAGCGAGGCCGCTGATGCGGTACGCCACCAGGAACACCCAGGCCGGCTCACGCCGGCCTTCTTTATTGCGGCGGCTGCCCTGAGCCCTTCACCGGCTCAACCGTCTCCCCGGGTTCCAGCAGGGTGGGTGGCTTGCGCCTAGGGACGTCCGCACTCTCGTCGCCCGCCTGCGCGCCCGGATTCGGCCGCACCCCCGCACTCGCCATCGCGGCCTTTCCTGCACTGGCCCGGCTCACATCCCCGGCCACCGGCGCGGAGCTACCGCCCGGCCCGTCACCCTCGACATCCGTCTGTGATGTCGTCCTGGTTGCGCTCGCTCCCGATCCTCCGCCTGCCGGCCCCGATCCAGCCGCCTCACCGCCCCGCGGCTCCGCCGAAGCGACATCTCCCGCGCCCGGGCCGTCGGGCATCTCAAGCTTCGTAAACCGCACGTCCGCCTGAGACTGCGGCGGCGAGAAACTTCTTGCCTCCTGAAGTTCCTTCAAATCCTGCTTTGACGGCTCCGGAAGCCTGTACACATCCACGGCCCCGTTGCTCACCACCGCGACCAGCGACCCGTCCTCGCTCAGGTCGAAGTTTTCGGGGAAGCGCATCACCGGGGTGGTCGCCACCTTCAGCAGCAGATCGCCGCTCTCCGTCTGGTAGACCCGCACCTCCTGCGTCGCCGTGGCCGGCAGCCCAGCCCCCAGGAAGGTGTCATCCGGGTCGTCCGCCGGTGACGAAACACGGCTCATCGCGAACCGTCCCGCGGCGGGCGCGAACGCAAACTCCGGCACTCCCACCGTTGCGCCCAGGCTATCCTCCCACGTCTCGTGCCCATCCATGCCGTAGGACTTCATCCGCGTGCGGTCTCCTTGGCCCATACACGCGAACGCGAGAAACTCAAACCGGCTCACCATCTGCAGCCGCGGTTCACAGCTCGAGTCCACCGCCCCAACCTTCACCTCGCGCCCACCAAATTCGTTGAAGCTCACCGGCCACCGGCCGCGCGTCGGATCGCCAGGCCACAGGTACCCATCCGAATCCGCCGGCAGCAGAATCGGGGCCGACGCGCGCACCAGCCCTGCCGCCTTGGCCTCCAGCACGGAACCTGCCTCATCCCCGCCCTTCAGCCGATAGAAATCGATCATCACCTGCGGCTTCGACTCATTCACAATCACGCCGCCGCTGGAGCTCTCCACATTCTCCTTCTTCTGAGGCTCCATGGTTTCCAGCATCAGCATCTCTTTGTCCGGAGACATTACCGCCGCGACCGGCATGCCATCGCGGGCGGGAAACCGCAGCGGCCGCAGAGGCTGATCCGTCTTCATCCACGCCTCGGGCGTAATCACAAACAGGTCCCGCCGGCAGCGGATCAGGAAGCGCCCTTTTCCGAGGCGCCACAGGTACCGCCCATGGTCGTGCATGTGCCAGTCGGCCCGGGCCAGCACCTTTCCCGTCGGCAGCTCCACCAGCTCCGCAGCCACCATCCTGTCCTCGTCATCGGGTGGATCGCCCGGCACTCGCGGTACCAGCCCCCGCGTGCCGAATGTCAGCAGCAGGTGCGTGTCGTCGACAAGATCCAGCGTCATCATGGACGCTCCGGCCTGCAGAAAGGCCGTCGGAATTGGAGGCACACCCAACGAAGCGAGCGAGAACTGGACCCACGGTTGCGCCTGTCCCTGCAGCTTCGGCTTCTCCGCCGCCCGGGCATTCGCGCTGGCAACAGCCAACACGGTTCCAGCGAAAACAACTGCTGCAGCAGCGAACCTGATGCGACGGTCAGTGAATCGTAGCCCAGCGACCCGGGTGCGCCGTACGCCATTCATTGGCGCTAATTGCGTCGCCGCGCACGCACTTCCCACCCCGCCGCGAATGCGGCCGACAGCGCGTCCCATTTGCTCGCTGGCCCGGGTCATAACGAACCGCCTGCAATACACTCTTGCACACTCGGGCTATGTGTTTCCAGCCCCGCCGCCGCCCTTTTTATCCGTTCTTTCTGTCGTGCGCCAGACGAATTCCCGGCCCCCCACGGAACGTCCGGCGTCTCTCCGCGGTATAGACAGTAGAATGAATCCCGCTAGTTAGCCGGTAACCCTGGAGACTCACCCATGCCGCACGCCCGGTCGTTCCTCACGACCCTCTCGCTCGCCCTCTTCTCCGCCTGTACGTTGCACGCCCAAACCGTCCCCACACCCGCCCCGGACACCACGCCCGCTACCCACTACACTCCCGCGCCTGCCTTCGACCTCTCCTCGCTCGACAAAGCCGTCGACCCCTGCACCGATTTCTATAAGTATGCCTGCGGCAACTTCGCGGCGGACCACCCCATCCCCGCCGACCAAACCGGGGTCGATCAGTTCTATCTGCTCTATAACGTCAACACGCAGGAGCTGAACGGCATCCTCACGAAGTACTCCGATGCCGCTAATCAGAAGACTCCGAACGAGCAGAAGATCGGCGACTATTACGCCGCGTGCATGGACACCGGCCTGATCAACCAGAAGCAGATGGCGCCCATTCAGCCGCTCTTCGATCAGATCGATCAGGCGTCCAAGCACGGCCTCTCCTACCTGGCCGGCGAGCTCCAGCGCTATGGCGTGAACGTCTTCTTCGGCTTCGCCGAGATGCAGGACTTCAAGGACTCCACCAAGCAGATCGCCTACGTCGACCAGGGCGGTCTTGGCCTTCCCGAGCGCGACTACTACACCCGCACCGGCGAGAAAGACATTAAGCTCCGCCAGCAGTACGTCGACCATGTCGCCAAAATGCTTACGCTGGCCGGCGAATCGCCCGTCCAGGCCGCAACGGACGCGAAGAACATCCTCTCGTTCGAGACCGAGCTCGCCAAAGCCTCCCTCACCGTCACCGACCAGCGCGACCCGCAGAAGATCTACCACCCCACCTCGCTCGCCGACTTCGAAGAGAACAGCCTCAAGGGCGTTCCCTTCGGGAGCTTCCTTGAGGCTATCCACGCGCCGGCCATTACCTCACTCAACGACGCCAGCCCCGGCTTCTTCCCCGCCCTCATGCAGGCCGTCTCTGCGGCCGACATGCAGACGCTTCGCGCCTACATGAAGTACCACGTCATGACCACCTTCGCCTCCGACCTGCCGTCGCAGATCGACGCGGAGAACTTCGACTTCTATGGCCGCACGCTCAACGGCCAGCCCCAACAGCGCCCGCGTTGGAAGCGCTGCTCCACCGGCGTCGATGGCGCTCTCGGTGAGGCGCTCGGACAGGTCTACGTCGACCAGTACTTTTCCGGCGACGCAAAGGCCAAGACGCTCCAGATGGTCCATGACATCGAGAATGCGATGGACAAAGACCTCGAGACGCTCGATTGGATGAGCCCGGCCACAAAGGAAAAGGCCAAAGCCAAGCTCCATGCCGTCGCCGACAAGATCGGCTACCCCGAGCACTGGCGCGACTATTCCAAGCTCGAGATCTCACGCACCGATGCCCTCGGCAATCTGCAGCGCGCCAACGCGTTCGAGAATGATCGCGAACTGAACAAGATCGGCAAGCCCGTCGACAAGCAGGAGTGGACGATGTCGCCGCCGACCGTCAACGCCTACTACGACCCGTCGATGAACAACATCAACTTCCCGGCCGGCATCCTGCAGCCCGCCTTCTACGATCCGAAGGCTGACCTCGCCACCAACTACGGTCACATCGGCGCCGTCATCGGGCACGAACTCACGCACGGATTCGACGACCAGGGCGCGCAGTTCGATGCCACCGGCAACCTCAGCGACTGGTGGACGCCCGAAGACAAGAAAAACTTCCAGGCCCGCACCGGCTGCCTGGTCAACGAGTACGGCGGCTTTGTCGCGGTCGACGATCTCCACGTCAACGGCAAGCTCACTCTTGGCGAAAACACCGCCGACAACGGTGGCCTTCTGCTCGCCTACAGGGCCTACCTCGACCGCGCCAAGAAGGACGGTATCGACATCAACCAGAAGATCGACGGCCTCACCGGGCCGCAGCGCTTCTACATCGCCTTCGCGCAGAACTGGTGCGAGAACTCCCGCCCCGAGCAAGTGCGCGAGCAGGTCCAGACCGATCCCCATTCACCCGACCACTTCCGCGCCAATGGCGCCATCGTCAACCAGCCCGGCTTCGGTCCGGCCTTCGGCTGCAAGCCCGGCGAACCTATGGATCCAACCAAAAACTGCCGCGTCTGGTAGCTCGAGCCAGACGCACCACAAACGGGACGGGCTTCAGCCCGTCCCGTTTGTCTTTCATTCGCATCCGTATCTCGCCAACGCGCAAAGGTCTATCGTCGATACACATATGAAACCTCGGCTCCACCAGCAGCCGTCCGTCTACCGTCACACGTCACTCTCCGGGCCATGAGCAGATTCAGCCAAAAGGAGATGCCATGCCAAGAATCGATCGGGAAGAGCTCGTCCGTTCGCTCACCAACCACCGCCCCTCTATCTGCGACCAAATAGAAGCAAGGCGTTCCGTCGCTCCCGGACTGACCGCCATCGTAAATGAGAATCGCGAGGAGAAGACACGGCTCCTGGAGCAGGCGGCCCAAAATGCCGGGGTGAACCTGCGCGAGTTCCGCGCCTCACTCGCCCGCAATCGCGAAAAGCGGGTTGAATCGCTCACTTCACTGCGTTCACGCACCGCTGCCCCACAAACAAAACAGCCCGCCCCGACCTCTCCGTCCAGCCGCCTCTTCAAGTCGCTGACACCGCTCGCAGGCCGCGCGGTTCCACTCGCTCAGCCGTCGTCGTTGAGCTTCCTGAACGAACCAGTCTCCTTCGACAAATATGAGTACGGCGGCAATTGGTTGTGGAACTACAGCATCACGACCCCTGGCGACGTTTTCTGTCAGACAAACATTTTTACCCAGGAGCCTTCAAGTTCCGCGGTCTATACCTTCAGGTACGTCTGGTACAACGACTCGGACAGCACCATGCTCACGAGCGTCGTCGCCGGGCTCTCGTTCATCGGCTACATGTTCGCCTCCGCGCAGGACGGTTACGACCGCTACTGCTACGAGGCGCAGGTCCGAGAGATGCTCAATGCCACACTCGACCTTGGAACGCCGGACGACCCGTCCGTCGAATCCCGCTCAGACCAGCTATATGACCTTATCGCTGATAACGGACTCTGGGGCCTCGCCAGCGGCCTGTCCATACAGTTCTTCAACGGTCAGGACTACAGCATCTCCTACGACGGCTATCTCGTTGCACCGAACTCGTCGCTCGTCATCTCGGTATCGGCAGCGTTTAGCTACGATTGGTTTTGGGCCACCCCGGTCAGGATCGGCAACTTTGCCGAGGCCCACTTCGGCGATCCGGAGATCTCTCCGCAATACCGAATCGGCAGCACCGGCGTCGTGGTAATCGCCTCACCTGTAACCGTCATACTTTAGCTATCACGTTTCTCGCGAAGAGACATCTGAGGAAATCAAGCAGATTGACGCGCGGATATACTTCCCATAAGGGAACAACTCAGGCCCGGCTAACGCCGGGCCTTCGCTTTTGATCCTCCGGAGACTTTGAGGTCTCTGCTTCTGAAGCTTTGCGAAAAGGGAGGAGGAGCACTGGATCCGCACGCAAAAAAACAGCGCTCCCTCGGCTTCGGCGCCTGCTGCCTCGCGAGTATGTTCTGGGGCTGCGGATTCTTCTTCGGCAAGATTGCCCTCGCCGAGATGAACTCCGGCGCAATGGTGCTGTACCGGTTCGTCTTCTGCGCCCTCGGCCTCCTTCCCTTCCTCATCACGCATCGTCCCGGACTCAACCGGCGCGAGTGGATGATCCTGCTGCTCGCCTCGGTTCTTGGCGTTCCGCTCCAGTTCCTCTTCCAGTTTCACGGCCTCGCGCTCACCACCGTCTCGCACGCTGCGCTCATGGTCGGTACGATGCCCGTGATCCTCGCGGTCGGCGCCACGCTCTTCGCCCACGAGCGCCTGCACAAGCTCGGCTGGATTGCTCTCTTCATCTCCACCGCGGGCGCCGCGCTGATCGCGCTCGGCGGAACGCACCATGCCGCCGCCGGCGGCCCGTCACTTCGCGGTGACCTCTACGTCATCTTCTCGCTGTGCATCGCGCTCTTCTGGGTGCTGCTGAACCAGCGGCTCGTCATGCGCCACAGCGCGATTGTCGTCACCGCCTACGGCCTTTGCGCGGGCACGCTGATGCTCTTCCTATGCGTTCCGCCGATCTACGGCCTTCCGCCCATTCACCACATCTCGCTGAAGGCCTGGCTTTCCCTTGCAGCGAGCGGGCTGCTCTGCACGGCCTCGTCCACGCTCCTCTGGAACTGGGGCATGACGAAGGTCCCCGCCTCGCAGGCCGCCGTGCTGCTCAACATGGAGCCGCTCATCGGTTCGCTGCTCGGCGTCTTCGTGCTCCACGAGCGGCTCGGTCCGCTCGCCTGGCTCGGAGGGGCCATGATCCTCACAGCGGCGATCGTGCTCACCACGCGTACCGGCCCGAATCACACGATCGAGGAAGGTCATCCGCCCATCTGAGCCTGCTACGATCTCGCTACTTCGCACTTGGAGCCGCACGCATGAATCGCCTCGCAGCATTGGCCCTCAGCCTTGGATTGCTCACCGCACCAGCGCTCGCCCAGCAGAACACCTCAACCACGCAGTCCCCGAATCCTCCCGCGAAGCACAGCTTCCCAAAGCCGAAGGCCGACGCCGCTCCGGGTGGTGGGCCCGGCAAGGTCTGGGTCAACACTTCCACCAAGGTCTACCACTGCTTCGGCGATCGTTATTACGGCAAGACCAAAGACGGCAAGTACATGAGTGAGGCCGATGCGAAGACCATGGGCGCGAAGGGCGCCCGTGGTGAGAGCTGCTCCAAGTAAGTTGGGTGAACCTAGACGGGCGTGATGATTCCGCCGACCGGCAGTGAGGTCGGCAGCGATTCCAGCCGCCGCAGACGTACCGCGGCGGCGAGGTCATCCTCGGCGGTGACGCGATCACGATCCGACGCGCGCTCAATGTCCGCAGCTGCGTCGTCGTTCTCAGTGGATGGGACTACGACCATCCCCGGATGACCGCACCGGGAACACGCGAGATGAACAATCCGAGCCATCTTCTCGATGCTATCGGAGAACCGCAGCTATTCTTGAGGAGAATGCCAGGAATCCGTCTCATTGCCATCGATCTGGACGGCACGCTGCTTCACTCCGATGGCCACGTCAGCGAACGCAACCTTGCCGCTATCCGCGAGGCCGAGGCACGCGGCATCGAAGTCGCCATCGCGACAGGACGTCGTCACTGCTATGCCATGCGCGTGCTGCGCGAGCTCGACCGACCGGAGAATGCCGCGCTGATCAGCTCCAACGGCACGGTCATTCGCACGCTGGGATCGGAGCTTCTGCACCGCTCCCACATGCCGCTCGAGACCGCGCGCTGGCTGTGCGAACACACCAGGGATTTTCGTGGGACGCTTGTGCTCACGTTTGATAAGGTGCTCGCCAACGGCGAGGACGAACGCGGCTCCCTGGTGTGCGAGCGCCTGGAGGAATTGAACGCGAGCATCACGCGGTGGATGGAGGTCAACGAGCCGTACGTCGAACTGATCGCGCCGATCGAGCGTGCGCTCGAAGACGCGGCTCCCATCCAGATGATGCTGTGCGGGCCGATGGATCGCATGCGAGAGGCGGAGGCGCATCTGCTCACGGACCGACGTATTACGAACGTGGAGGGCCAGTGCGCGCCGGGCATCGAGGTCGTGCTGCACCGCACGGAGTACGCGCACCGCGACCTGTGCATTCTGGACATACTGCCGGCCGGATGCTCGAAGGCTTCGGCGCTGCGGCATCTCGCGGAGCTTCGTGGCTTTGATGCGGGCAATATCTTTGCGATCGGCGACAACTGGAACGATCTGCCGATGTTGCAGATGGCGGGCCGATGCGCCGTGATGGCCAACGCGCCGGGAGAACTGCGGGCTCTCGCGGCCGAGCGTGGCTGGATCATTGCGCCGTCGAACGACGAAGACGGGGTTGCGGTGGTCATCGAGAGGGCATTGCTCGGAATCCGCGATCTGAGCGCCGCACTTCACTAAACCTTCGCCTTTCGGCGGTGCCCCGAACGGGGAGCGCTCACGCCGGCAGCCGAGTGCTAGTCTCATATCCAGTGATCCCCCGCCGGCTCCATCCTTGCCTGATTTCGACTGCGGTGTTTGCGCTCGGAGTGTCTCCGGCGGCGCATGCATTCGACCGGGTGACACTGCGCAACGGCTTCAGCTACGACTGCGCGCATCGCGAGGATCTGGACAACGGGCGCGTGCGGCTGTTCCTGAACAATGGATACTCGAGCTACATCGATTTGCCGGCGACAGAGATCGAGTCGGTAGCGACGCTGCCCGATCCGCCGAAGGCTGTCGCGAAGACGCAGGCGAGTGCGAGGAGTGACGTTCACTCGCTGCTGGCCCACGCGGGCGCGGAGCATGACATCGATGTGGAGCTGCTGGCGAGCGTCGTGCACGCGGAGAGTGGTGGGCGCTCCAACGCAGTCTCACGCACCGGAGCGCAGGGCCTGATGCAGCTGATGCCAGGGACTGCGCACGAGCTGGGCGTCGCGGACAGCTTCCAACCGGATCAGAACATCAACGGCGGCACAGCCTATCTCGACGCGCTGCTGACGCGCTACAACGAC
>DASYBN010000077.1:0-14782 GCA_036500785.1 Acidobacteriaceae bacterium | reverse complement strand
ATGCAGATGGTCTCCTGAATCGAACGCCGGATTCAGCTTCAACGGATCGGAAACATCGCGCGTCACCTTATCGAGATCCACGACGCCATCGAAGTGTCCGGGCGCAAGAATCCACGCATTCACCTGCTGCCGCGCCGCATTGTCCGCGGCCGTCGGGTTGTAATACTTGCCACCGCCGTCCGGCATAATCGTCGCGCCGTACACCAGAATTCCGTGCGCATGCGCACGCAGCACAATCTGCTCCAGCGCGCCTTCCATCCGCTTCACCAACTCATCACGATCCTGCTGCGTCGCATCCGGCCTGCGCCCCAACCCACCCAGATCGTTGATGCCTTCCAGCACGATCACATATTTCACGCCGCTCACGGCCAGCACATCGCGATCGAACCGCTCCAGCACACTCTGGCCGAGACCGTTCGTCAGCAGATGATTGCCGCCGATACCCTCATTCACGACTGCCACATCGTGCAGCTTCTTGTCGGCAGCGACGCGCTCCGCCAGCTCATCCGTCCAGCGGTCGTTCCCATCCGTCGTGGCCGCATGACCATCTGTGATTGAGTCGCCGAGTGCGATCACCGTGCGCGCCGCGTCGTCTGCGACCACGTCCACCTCCGCGAGCCCGAGCCATCGCACCGTCTTCTCCGCGCCCGCAAACTCCGCATCGCTTGAGTGCTCTCCGTGCAGCAAGTACGAAGTCGCTCTGGAGCCCGGATGACTCGTCTGCACACTCGGCGGCGCCGCATAATGAAGGCTGATCGCCAGATCGCTCAGCGCATCCATTGGCAGCGCAACCGGGTCCGACAGATATACCGCACCGGCGGGAATCACGACAAAATCCCTTCCATCAAAAGTGACCGCACGGTCAGTTAGCGTTTCAATGGCACTCGACCCCGGCGCCTTCGCCTTCGCCACATGCACCGCATCCACGCGCAGCGGCCGCGTCCCAAATGCATTCGAGAGCTGCACGCGCAGCGTGGCGCCGCCGATGGATAAGTGCACAATCTGCCGCACCGTTGTGTCTGTCAGTTGTTCATCCGTCAGCTGCGGCTGGCTCGGCTCCGGCCCAACCTGCGACGTGGCCCACGTTGCGACCCAATGCGGCTCGATCTTCTTCGACTTCTCCGCGCCGCACGCACTCACCGCGCACGCAATCATCCCCACCGCAAGCCCATTCAGTAACCGATTCCGCATTCGTCCCTCCACGACCAAAATGCTATCCTCCACCATGCGCAAATTCGTTGCGGCCGCTTTATTTCTTTCCGCATCTCTAACCGCCTCCGCTCAGCTCTCGCCGCAAACCGCACAGCAAGTCGCCGACATCGCAACGCGCGCGCTTCACGAAACCGGCGTTCCCTCTGCATCGATCGCCATCGTCGAGAACGACCGCGTCGTTTACGCGCACGCCTTTGGATTTGCGAATGTCTCGCCCGCGAAACCCGCGACCGCTGAGATGGCGTATCCCATCGGCAGCATCTCCAAGCAGTTCACCGCGAACGCTGTCCTGCTTCTGCAGCAGCGCGGCAAACTTTCGATCGACGATCCCGTCGCCAAATATCTTCCCAACTTCACCCGCGCGAACGAAGTCACGCTGCGCAATCTGATGACGATGACCTCCGGCTACGAGGACTTCGCCCCGCAGGACTTCATCATTCCCGCGTGGCGCGAAAACACCGATCCGCTCGTCAACGCCACGCGCTGGGCCACCAAGCCGCTCGACTTCACCCCCGGGACTGAGTGGCAATACTCCAATACGAACTACGTGATCCTCGGCCTGATCGTCGAAAAGGTCACGGGCCAACCGCTGATGCAGTTCATTCGCGAAAACGTTCTCGATCCGCTGCACCTTGAAGGCGTGTTCAACACCTACACGCAGCGCGAAAAGCTCGAGGTTAAGGGCTATGTTTCGAACGCGCTCGCTCCCGTGCGCGTGCAGCCGCTCGAAGGAAATGGATGGTACTTCGGCGACGGCGATCTTGCGATGCCGGCCTCGACGCTGGCTGCCTGGGACATAGGCATCATCGAGCGGAAGCTGCTTTCACCCGCGTCGTACAAGGAGTTCGAGACACCGTTCCTCCTCGCGAATGGCGAAAACAGCCACTACGGGCTCGGCACGTTCGTTTATGACCGGAGCGGCCATCGCGAGCTCGAGCACTCCGGTGAGGTGGGCGGCTACGTCTCCGAAAACATTGTTTTTCCAGACGATCACATGGCTGTCGTCGTTCTCACCAACGAGGTCGCGTCGGGTGCCGCTCACGACATCGGCTCGCAGATCGCGCAGCAGCTTCTTCCGTCGATTCAGGCGCCGCCGCCCGCACCGGACACGCTTGCCCCAACGCTCAAATCCATTCTCACCGGGCTGCAGAAGGGCGACATCGACCGCTCCCTTTTCACTGCGGACGCCAACGACTACTTCAATGCGGACGCGCTCTCGGACTTCAAATCCACTCTCGCGCCGTTGGGCGGGATTACCAACATCACGCGCGTTCACACCGCGCTGCGCGGCGGAATGACGTTCCGTCTTTATCGTGCGACTTTTGCGTCCGGCACGACGCTGACCATCAGCACGTATGTTCAGGCGGACGGAAAGATCGAGCAGTTTCTCATCACCGGGAGGTCGTGAAAACATCGGCCCGGAGCCGTGGAACGGCGATGTTTCACGTGGAACATTCATTAGTTCCGGAATAATAAATGTTGAAAATGCAGATTCCTGTGGATCGTAGCTACGAAGAATTCGATTATTGATTCAACAACACCACACCGGTTATTGAAGCCCTTGTTTGAAGGAAATCGTCCACTCACCAGACAGCAGCTTCTCTCTGATATGCGGGCCTCTCGTCTTCTGTTCTTCGCCTTTGCTCTTGAAATCGTCAGCGGGTGCGGCGGCACCGTGATGATCCCTTACTTGGCGCAGCCAACCGCTCCGCCGCCGGTGTCCCTGCTCTCGTCCGCCTACGTCGAAAGTTCGCAGACCGGCCTCGTCTCCATGTTCCAGGTCTCGTCCACTGGTCTCTGGGCTCCAACGACCCCGGCAACGATTCTCTCCGGTAAGCTGCCCGAGAGCCTCATCGTCTCGCCCGACGGTCGCTTCGTTTATGTCGCCAACGCGAGCGACAGCACCATCTCGCAGTTCGTCGTGAACGCCTCGACGGGTCTGCTCTCGCCGCAAGATCCTGCGACCGTTCCCACAGGTGCGTTTCCGCAGGACCTCGCCACGGACTCCATGGGCCGTTTCGTGTATACGGCGAACAGCAACGACAACACCGTGTCCATCTTCACGGCCGACCCGCAGACCGGCACGCTGACTGCGGCGAACCCTGCCGCGCTTCCGGTTAGCGGCATCCCCGACGGCGTTGTCGTCGACCCGTTCGACCGGTTCGTGTATGTCTCCAGCGGGGGAATCATCAACGAGTTTTCTCTCGACGCAACATCCGGGCGCCTGGCTCCAATCGGAATGGTTCGGTTCGGATCGAGCGGCCGCGGCTTCAGGGCCGCCATCGATCCCGCCGGGCGTTTCCTCTATGCCCCGGCGGAAGACCAATCGGAGCTCTTCATCTTCTCGATCGATCCGACGAGCGGCGCACTCACGCCCGCATCCACTCCGACCGTTGCCGCCGGTGCGGGCGTCTGTTCGGTCGCGATTGACCCATCCGGAAAGTACCTCTACGCGGTCAATCGTCAGGCCGGAGCCATCTCCCAGTTCTCGATTGACCCGGACGGCAGCCTCACCCCGTTGCCCGCGCCGCTGCTGTACGACGGAGGCGACCCCTGGCAGATTCTCGTCGACCCCTCCGGCCAACTCGCCTACGTGTCCAATGAGAGCACCGCGCTGGTCGAGATCTACCGGATCGGGCCCGATGGTCAACTCACCTGGTACAGCTCCGCTCCGGCAGGCTCAGGGGCCGGGGGGATGGCAATCGCCCGCAGCCAAAGGCCGGGCACTTGAAGGCCTCACAGCATGACCCAATCACCCTAATTGAACCGATAGGAGGCTCAGTGAACCGCCTTTTGACACTTTGCACGCTTCTTTTTCCTCTAGCCCTTCGTGCCCAGACACCCAGCGCTTATAACCTGACCGTGCATGTGGTTGGTTCGTCGATAGGCGAGGAGTGCGCAGGACACGCGTGCGAGCACTCACAGAATCTGCGCGTCACGATTGACGGGCAAAAGTATGAGCTGCAGAGCGACACGCTGCTGGCCAAAGGCGTCATCGCGCTCGGCGATTATCCAGGCCGCCTCATAACCGACGAACACAAACCCACCAAGGAGTTCACCCGCGAGTACACGCTTCAGTTTCCGGATGGCTCGACCCGAAACTTTCAGGTGATCGGAGTGACCGAGTAACCGCAGCGCAGGCCGGTAGCTTGCAGTGCGGGAGAAATGGTCTAGGGCCGGCGGCCTCGGCTTTTCATAGAGGTCTTCGGCCGCCGTTCCTTCCGCGAGCTGCTCGACGCAATAGGTTCGGTTCCGGGAACGAGGGCGAACTGCAGGCGCATCTGCTGGCGATCGATTCGGTCCAGGATGACTTCGACGCGCTCGCCGACGCGGAAGCAGTGGCCGGTGCGCGCTCCGCAGAGGGTGCGGTCCGTATCGCGGAAGGCGTAGTGATCGCCGGCGAGCGAGGCGATGGGCACCAGGCCTTCGATGAACAGCTCATCGAGCTCGACAAAGAATCCGAACTTCGTCACGGAGAGAATGATGGCGCGGAAGTCATCGCCGACCTTGTCGGCCATGAAGCGCATCTTCTTCCACTCCATCAGCTCGCGCTCGGCGTCGGCGGCGCGGCGCTCCGCCTGCGAGCTTTCGACCGCGATGTCGTTCAACTCCTGCGCTTGAATCGGCGGAACAGAGGGGCCAGGGTTCAGGGTCCAGGGTCCAGAAGGCCGTGTGGCTCGGCCGTTGGCCCTTGGCGCGCGGACCTGATTCCAAGGCTGTGGGTCGTCGCTTCGGATCGGGCCGCCGCGCGGGTCAGGTTCAGCGCGCAGCATAGCGCGGAGCAGGCGGTGCACGATGAGGTCCGGATAGCGGCGGATGGGTGAGGTGAAGTGCGTGTAGCAAGGGCTCGCGAGCGCGAAGTGGCCCTCGTTCTGCTCGGCGTAGCGCGCCTGCTTGAGCGAACGCAGCATCAGGTAGGCGAGGATGCGTTCCTCGGGATGGCCGCTGATTCGCTTGACCAGCCGCTGATACATCTGCGGTGTGACGGGGATCTCGGCAGGAATCTCATGCTGCTGCGGGCGCGCGGACGATCGTCCGCGTGAGGTTCGCCGCTGCGCCTCACGACGATCTCCGCGCATCGTCATGCGCTTGACGGGAAGCGCGCCGATGCCGAGGGTCTGGCCGAAGGTCGATGCGGTCTCCTCAAACTCGACGATGCGTTTCGGGTCAGGCATCTCGTGGATGCGATAGATGGACGGAATGCCCTGGTCGCGCAGCCAGGTGGCGACGCACTCGTTGGCGCTGAGCATGAACTCTTCGATGAGCCGATGCGCCCATCCCGGCTCGGATCGCACGATGGCCTTCATGTTGCCGTCGGGATCGAATTCGACCACGGGCTCGGGAAGGTCGAAATCGATGGAGCCGCGGCGCTGACGCTTGGCGTTGAGGCGCAGCGCAAGCTCCAGCATGGCGTCGAACGCGGTGACAATCTCCGGCTGCTCGGCGGCAACGCGTTCACGTTCGGCGAGGTCTTCGGCTGTTGGTTGCGGCGTGATGGACTCGCGCGAGTTCCATTCGGTTGCGTTCGGTGAGGCGTTGAGACAGTGCTGCACGCTGGTGTAGGTGCAGCGACGAACGCTGCGGATGATGCCCTCGCAGACGCGGTAGGAAACAATTTCGCCGCGCGGGTCGATCTCCATGATGCAGCTCTGCACGAGACGATCCTGATTGGGCAGCAGCGAGCACATGCCGCTCGAGAGCGCATGCGGAAGCATCGGCACGGCGCGGTCCGGGAAGTACACGCTGGTGCCGCGCACGCGCGCTTCGGTGTCGATTGCGGAGGCAGGTTCGACGTACCAGCTCACGTCGGCGATGTGCACCTGCAGCTCGGTGTTGCCGTTCTCGAGCGGCTGAACGAGCACGGCGTCGTCGAAGTCGCGGGCGGTCTCGCCATCGATGGTGACGATGGGCAGGCCGCGGAAGTCCTCGCGGCGCTCGAGCTGCTCGGGTTCGCGCTGCGCGATGGTCTCGACGGAATCGTTGGCACGCTCCTTCGCTTCTGCGACGACTCGCGCGGGAAAGGTGTGCGGAAGATGGTGCTTGCGGATGACGATCTCGACGTCTACGCCGAAGGCGTCGGGAGGACCGAGCACCTCGATGATTCGTCCGCGCGCGGGCCGACCGGCGGTGGGGAACTGCGTGAGCTCGACATCGACGGCGAGGCCTTCGAGCGGCCAGCGGGCGTCTTTTGGCTCCCAGTTCCCGCGTTGCGCCCGGGCTTCGTCGCCGAGCATGCGGTCCTCGGACTCGACCTGTGCCGCAACGACCTCGGCGCCTTCCGGAATCTCGATCCATCCGGCGACGCGCTCGTCGAACGGGCGGACGAAGTTGCCGCGCGGTTCGTTGAGGCCCATGTCGCGGAGGTCGCGAGGGTCGCGTGCGCTGCGCCGTCGCGCCGGGTTGCGCGCGTAGTGGAAGATCCCGACGACGGTCGGATTGCGGCGCGTGAGCACGCGGACGATGCGGCCGGAACGCCGGCCGTCGCGTCCGGGGGGGGCTTCGTCGACCAGCACAAGGTCGCCCTGCATGGCGCCGCCGATCTCGTTGGGCGGGATGAAGATGTCGTCGCCGTCGCTGCGGCCGTCCTTCTGGGGACGGACGAAGCCGAAGCCGTCGCGGTGCAGGTCGAGGCGGCCGCTGGCCAGCCGCTCGCGGCCGGAGCGGCCTTCGGGGGCTGAACCTGGACGGCTCGGGCCGGCGTGCGGACCAGTGGGGGAGGTTTCGGGTGTCCGGATCGACTCGGGAAGAGCCCAGGCGTCGCCGCCGGCCTGGACGAGATCGCCGCGAGCGACCATCCGGGTCAACTGTTCCAAAAGGAGACGCCGTTCCCGCCCGCCGCCGAGTCCCAGCTCGCGTATGAGCTGCTTGTACCCAGCGCGTCCGTTGGCGGAGCGACGGATTTTGGCGATCAGCTCCCGGTCCGACCGATTGTATGGGCCGCCGCTCATCTGCTTGAGGATAACCGTCTTTGGGACGGTCTGGCGGACAGGGGGCGTGGAGGTGTGGTGGAGGGGATGGGTGCGTGGTGCTCAGTTACCTTGGTAACGTTTGCTAAGTAATACATGGGTATCATTCTGAATTGATTGGACTTAGATTGGTCATGCCGCTAAGGTTGTAGACATCTGGCGAGACCAGAAGCACCCATTGATTGACCAGGAGACTACCCAATGAAGACCACTTTTGTTCGCGCCGTCGTTCTGACCCTCACCTTCGCCGGACTTACGGCTCCCTCGATTACAGCGAAGACGGTTGCGCCGAGCAAGACCGTTGTCTCCAGCTTTAGTCCCTATCCGCTACCGATGTGCCTGCCGAGCAGCGGCGATGTTTGCGGGATGCACTAAGACTAACCCTTAAGTCGCACACCGAAGTGCTTGTAGGAACGACCCTCGCGGGGTAGCATATCCCTCGCGAGGGAGTTCTATGAGTACCGTGCTGTGGCTACAGGATTTGAGCATCGCGGACTGCGCCCTTTGTTTCGGCGTTCTCGGTTTTTTGCTCTACAAGCGGCAGCTTCGCAGTTTTGCGCCGCTTATGGGGCTGCTGGCCGTACGCGCTCTCTCCGGTTCGATTCTCATCCCACTGCTGTTTTTTCGAAAATCCATCGGCATCGAGATTCACGTCGCCTACCGTCTCTACTTCTACACCTCCTGGATCTCCGGATTGGCACAGGCTCTCCTGCTGATTGGAATCATCTACCACGTTTACAACGAGGCGATGAGACCCTTGCAGGGGTTGCAGCGGATCGGCCGAGTCATCTTCCGCTGGGTTGCGGTGGTTTCGGTTGCGCTCTCGGTCGCTATTGCCGCGGGACCGCATAGCTCCACCGGCGGGTGGGTTGGAAGCATCGCAGCGGCCGCGAGCCAGATCCAGCAGGGCGTCTCGGTGCTAACCCTGTGCCTGCTCCTGTTCGTCTGCTTCGCGATTCGGCCTCTCGGCCTCACCTTGCGCAGCCGCATCTTTGGTGTCGCGCTAGGCCTGGGTGTGACGACCACAGCATTCCTTGTCGAGGCCGCGTGGTTTGCGACCGTCGGCGTCCATTCGCTCTACTCTCCGATCTATCTGGTCAGCGCGGTGGGTTCCCTCATCGCCGTGTGCATCTGGGGAGCATACTTCTTCCTGCCGGAGGCGGAGCGCAAGATGATCCTGCTTCCGACCACCTCGCCGTTCTTCACCTGGAACCGCATCTCGGAGGCGCTCGGGGATGAGCCGGGATTCGTGGCAGTGGCCGGATTCAAGCCGCATATGCTGGCGCCTGCGGAGTTGAAGGTGCTGAGCTCGGCGCCGCGCAAGATCGAGGCGCCGATGGCGGCCTCGCTGCCGGCGCCCGAAGGGCCCGTGCGTTCCGGCCTGCAGCGGATCGCCGTCTCACAATAGCGAGAATACGATGGAGCCGGTAACGCATGTGCTGACCGGCGCCTGTCTTGCACGAGCGGGCTTGAACCGTCGTGCGGCCTACGCCACGTTTGCGATGGCGGTTGCGGCCGAGCTCCCGGACATTGATACGCTTTGGGGACTGCGCGGACCCATTGCGGCCTTTCAGCATCATCGGGGGATTACACACACGCTGCTGGGCGTGCCGTTTGAGGCGGCGGTTGTTGTGCTGCTGGCCTTTGCGGTGCATCGCTGGCGCGTGATGCGCGAGCGAAAGCGGCCGAGACCTGGGGTTCGGGATGGCGACCACGTTCCGGTGGAGCGGCCGCTCACGGCAGCGCCGGTGCGATGGGGCTTGCTGTATGGGCTCTGCATCGTGGCGCTGCTAAGCCATCTACTGCTGGACTACACGAACAACTACGGTTTGCGGCCGTTCTTTCCGTTCAATCCGCACTGGTATGCGGCGTCGATTGTGTTCATCTTTGATCCGGCGATTTTTGTGCTGCTGCTGATCGGGTTGATTGCGCCGGCGATCTTCCGGATGGTTGGGTCGGAGGTGGGCTCGCGCCGGCAGGCGTTTACGGGGACGGGCTGGCCGACGGCCGCGCTGCTGCTGATTGTGGTGTTGTGGGGTGTACGGTGGTTTGAACATGATCGCGCGGTGCACATTGCAATGGCGGAGAGCCTCGAGGCTCCTCGCCCGCCGGAGGCGGCCGATCAGGATGCGAGTGGAGCGCAGCCGCAGACGCCAGCACCGCCGCCGCTGCCCACGTATCTTTCGGCGGAGCGAGCGCTGGCGAATCCTGATCCGTTGAGCGTCTTTCGGTGGTACACGGTGACGGATTTCGGCGCGGTGTATCAGCTGGAGCGCGTCGATACGAGCGAGCAGACGATTGAGGCGACGGAAGGGACGTATGACAAGCCGGACCGTAGTCCGGCGGTGCTGGCGGCTGCGGCGAGCCGACTAGGCCGCGTATATGTTGACTGGTCGCCGATGCCGATCATCACCGTGGATCGCTCGAGCGCGGCGCTGCAGCAGGCGATGGCGAACGCGGATGAGCCTGCTCCTGCAGGCGGAGCGGTCGTGACGTTTCGCGATCCGCGATTCATGGGTGTACTGCCGTGGCTGTCGCGCGGGAATTCATCTCCGCTGACGGGCGTGGTTGTGCTCGATCGAGCGAACCGCGTTGTGTTCGAGAGCATGGATGGGCGGGCGGCGCCGGAGCGGTAGACGGGTCGACAGGCAAATTCGGGGATCTCTCCCCTACGCGCTTCGAGCCCGGTCGAGATGACAGGGCGTGACAGTGAGATGACGGGCAAGCTCAGTCGAGCATGTGGCGGACGAGGCTGCGCACGCGCTCGGCGACGACGCCGTAGATGAGGTGGGTGGCGGCTTCGCTCGATTGCTCGCGCTGCGTCTGCTGCTCAGGCGCTGCGCTCAGGGCCATGGCGGGCAGCACGCCTTCGTGCGTGAGCGCCATGAGCGTAAGGCCGAAGTTCGCGCCCTCTTTCTTGGTGACAGCGGGATAGAACTCGGCCAGCGCGCCGTAGAACGCGCCGGCAGCGGCGCCAAAGCCCCAGTGGATGGTCTCGCTGGCGACGAACTTCGAGTCCTCATCGAGGGGATGGCCGGCGATGCGCTCGCTCAGCACCTCGGGCGGCTCGGGTTCGCCGTGAACGCGTGGCGGATAGATCTTCTCCGCCACGGTCTTTGCGGCAGTGGCGGCGAGGCCGGCAACCAGACCTGCAACGAGGCCCTTCCAAAGGGACGGTTCATCATTCAAGGACGTGCTGCTCAACACAACCTCCGCGTGGATGATGGGGGAAGCCGCAAGGCCGGTTCGGATGCCGGCTCTGCGGAACGATTACGCTGCGCGCTTGAGGATCAGCGGCGTGACGGAGGCGCCGACCTCGTCCTCGTCGTCCTCTTCTTCGTCGTCATCCTCATCATCGTCGAGCTCATCCTCCTCGTCGTCGTCTTCGAGTTCGTCGTCATCCTCGGCATCTTCGTCGTCGACATCGTCCTCGTCGTCGTCCTCGAACTCCTCGTCGTCATCTTCGTCTTCGAGCTCGTCGTCGGAGTCCTCCTCGTCGTCGGTGTCACGCATGCTGGCCAGGTTTTCGCTGGAGGCATTTTCGGTAGGGTTGCTGTCGACGAACTTCGGATCGTTCTCGAAGTCGGCGGTGACGTCATCGTGCACCAGAGGCTTGAGTTCGCGGGCGCTGTCGGTTGCGGGCATGGGTTTCTTGTCAGGCATGGGGAAGGACTCTCCTTGGGGCGGCAGCTTGCCTGCCCGTTGGATGCAGGTTGTCCGAAATGCGACGGCCCGGGCCTTCTTTACTGTTTCAAATTGCGATCTCTTTTACTCTGTAAACGGCCGGAGGTGGTCTTCGGTGGGCCGCGGGGTCGTGAGGCTGATCAGGCCGAGGCACAGCACGGAGACGATCAGGGCGGGGAGAATCGCGTCACGAGCGGCCAGCGATGCGGAAAGATGCTGGCGGATAAAGGGCTTGTTCCAGAGCACGGTGACGATGGTACCTGCGGCGATGCTGGTGACGGCGCCGGCGGCGGTGGCGCGTCGCCAGAAGAAGGCTGCGAGGATGACTGGCGTGAGCGCCGCGGAGTAGATGGTGTAGGCGTAGAGCGACTGCTTGAGCACGGAGGTGGTGCCGAGCGATTGCCACAGCGCCCAGAGCCCAAGACCAACGACGATGAAACGTGAGGCGATGAGGACTTCGGTGTTCGAGGCCGAGGGACGAACGTAACGCACGTAGACGTCGTTGATGAGATTGGTGGACGGAGAAAACAGATAATTGTTGGCGGTGGAGACGACCTTGGCGAAGATGGCGCCGACCAGCAGGGCGCCGAGCAGCATGAGGAGTTTCGATCCGCCGAAGGCGTGCGTTGCCGTGTAGGCGAGGATCTCGCGCGGGCGCTGGCTGACCTCGCCGGTGCGGAAGAGCGCGGAGCCGACGACGGCGAGCGCGACGATGACGGATTCGAGGATGACGGTTCCGACGACCCAGCCGAGGGTTGCGCGCGTGGCGTCGCGCTCGGATTTGGCGGAGAAGAACTTCTGGTACATCGCCTGGTTGCCGAGCATGAGCAGACAGGTGGGGAGGAAGATTTCGAGCGCGGACTGCACCTGTTGCTGCGACCCGTCGGGCAGCGTCATGGTGTAGCTGTTGAAGGGGTGGATGTCGCCGAAAAACTTGAAGTGCGTTGCGGGGAGCGCGGCGCGGACGCCGCTCCATCCGCCAGCGATGTGCACGAGCACGGGAAGCGCGGCGATCATGGTGACGGTGGCGAGCAGGCCGATGACGACGTCCATGTAGGCGACCGAGCCCATGCCGGCGATCATCGTGAAGAGCGTGACGAAGCCGGCGAGGATGTACTGGCCCTGGATGGCGGTGAGCTGCGGAAAGATGAGGTGCAGGATGTCGCCGCCCCCGATGAACTGGTAGCTGGTGATCGCGGTGTAGGCGAAGAGCACGGCGATGACGCCGAGCACGCGCGCGGTCTGGTTGTAACGTGCTTCGAGGAGATCAGGGATGGTGAACTGCGCGAATTTGCGCGCGCGCGGAGCGATGAAGTAGATCAGCGCGAGGCCAGCCCATCCGCCGGCGGCTTGCCAGAGCGCGGCAAAGCCGTGCTTGTAGGCGTTCTCCGCGCCGCCGAGCAGCGAGCCGGAGCCGATCCAACTGGAGAGCAGCGTAAAGACGAGGACGAAGGCCGGGAGCGAGCGGCCCGCAACGAGGTAGTCGGCCTTGGTCTTCACCTTGCCGAGCCGCGCGAGCGACACGCCGAGCAGCGCCAGAACGATCATGCCAAGGACAATTGCGTAGAGAGTCATCGTGTATGGGGCATTCTACCGCCATTGCATGGAGCGGACGCGCTTCGCGCCGAAGCCACATTTATCTAATGGACGTCAGTGAAGCTAGTGCGCCGCTTCGATCTTCACCCACTGGTCGGTGGTCTCCCAGCGAACGTGCAGCTCGGTGGAGTTCTTGGTGGTGTGCTCGAAGCTGATGGTCATGTTTTCCTGCGGCGAGGAGAGCTTCGACGAGTGCATGGGCGTGCGGCCGAGGTCCTGGCCCTGGTTGTACTCGGTGCCCCACTGGCCGGTCTGCTTGTTGATGATGAGCTGCCAGGGCGAGCCGGGCGCGGCGGGCAGCGTGTACAGCGTGTACTTGCCGGCGGGAACGTTCAGGTCGCCGACTTTGATGTCGCCGTCGGTGACGAAGCTGGTGGCGGGATTCGCGCCGGTGCGCCAGACCTTGCCGTAGGGCACGAGCTCGCCCATGATCTTGCGATTGCGCATGCGCGGCGAGTTGTAGTGGATGGTGATCGCTTTGCCGTCGAGCGTGACGTGCGCTTCGGCAGCGGGGCTCGCCAGAGGCTTTGCGCTTTGCGAGTGAGAGCCGTTCATCTCGGGCATGGAGCCGGGCTCGGCCTGCGCGCGAGCCTGCGGAGCGTGAAGAAATGAAGCGGCGAAGCCTGCAAGGAGAGCAGCGGAGAGGGCGGAACGGCAGAAGGTCTTCATGGCCCACCATGCTACCCTAGAGATGAGGGTTCAGGCTCTGTGCCGGACCTGTTCTTGAAGCGCCCGTAGCTCAGCTGGATAGAGCAACAGCCTCCGAAGCTGTAGGTCAGACGTTCGAATCGTCTCGGGCGCACCACCTTCAATTTGAGTTTCTTATCCCCAGGCGTCGACGGTGACCAGGCGGGTGCGCTGCGCTGCGAGTTCGGTCAGGAGCTGGTCGGTAGCGTGCACCGTGGCGGAGCGGTCGGCGCCCATGCGCTGGTCGTAGCCGTCGTGGAGCAGGATGTTGGCGCCGCGGCCGCGTTGTTGTGCAGCGTGGAGGCCGCGGTGGAGGTGGCGGAGAACGCCGTCGGCTCCGATGGGCGCCCAGTCGTGGCCCATGACGTTCCACTGGACGATCGTCATGCCCAGCTCGCGGGCGATGCGAAGGACGGCGGGGCGGCGCGCGCCGTGCGGCGGGCGAAGGTAGCGCACCGGAGCGCCGAGCACGTCTTCGAGCGCGTGATTGCAGCCGCGCAGCTCGTCGTAGATGACGCGGTTTGATTGCCAGGCGAGCCAGGGGTGCGTCATGGTGTGATTGCCGACGAGGTGCCCGGCGGCGTGCACGGCGCGAGCGAGCTCGGGGCGCTGCTGCACGAAGCGGCCGATCATGAAGAAGGTGGCGCGGACGTTGTGGTGGGCGAGGACATTGAGGAGCTGGACGGTGGCCGCGTCGTTAGGGCCGTCGTCGTAGGTGAGGGCGATCTCGGCGGGATCGGAGCCGGCGATGACGGTGCGTCCGAAGAGCTGCGACTGCGGAGAGAGCGCGGCGTAGGCGAGCGTTCCGCCGATGGCGATAGCTGAGCCTGCGGCGGCCGCGGCGACGAGAGTAGCGGTGTGGGACATCCTGCTCCAGCATAGGTTTCGTGTTGCGACCGAGCAACCTGAAGCGGACATCTGCGCGCTAAACCCTGAGAATGATGCAACATGGCGGCGGCGGTGCTCGTCTCACCACTGAGGCGCCGGGCAGCCCCGGCCGAGGAGAGCTGTGCGTGATGGGTGCGACGACAATCCGGGCCTCCTTGAAGCTGGTGCTCACGCTGGCGCTGGTGGCGCCGGGGGCTGCGCAGACGGTGCAGAACACGCCCCCGACGGACACCTCGGCGCAGGCGAGCCCGCTGCGGCCGCCACCCAAGGCGGCGGCGACAGATGCTTCCCAGTTGGCGAGTCCGGCTCCGGCGATTGGCGAGCGCGGGCACGCGGTGTGGGTCGCGCCGCATACGGCGATCGATGTGAAGCTGCGACGCAGCATCGATTCGGGACGGCTGAAGAATGGCGAGACGGTACCAGCGACGCTGGAGAAACCGATCGCGCTCTCGCCGAAGGGGATGCTGAACGCGGGGACGCTGGTGGAGTTGACGGTGGTCGAGACGCTGCCGGCGGGGCGGATCTATGCGGCCGGTGAGTTTTCGCTGCAGGTGCTGCGCGTGGGTTCGTTGACGGTGTACACGAACACGCTGACGTATCGCGGCAAGCCGGGGCACAAGGATTTGCCGGACAGCGCGCCGGCGGTCGGGACGGATGCTGGATTAGCCGCGGGCACGGAGCTGACGTTCCATGTGCTTCCGCCTCCTGAGGCGGTGGATGGGCCGCCGAAGGGCAGCAACGGAGGGCCG
>DASYBN010000076.1:0-17835 GCA_036500785.1 Acidobacteriaceae bacterium | reverse complement strand
TGTTGCGAGCGTGCGCGAGAAGAGCCCAACCTGATACTTCAGCCATACCTGTCCAAGCCCCGGCGTTCCGATGCGCACGCGGTCGACGAACGTGGCGCCGGAGTCGGTGCGGGTCCAGCGAACAATGAGGTAAATGATGAGCGCGAGCGCAACGCCGATATAGATGCCGTAGTGCTGCACGTCTTTACCCAGGCTGAGAAGGAAGAGTGTCGGACTGGGAAGCTTGGTCCCTAGTTGATCGTAGAGCTGTGCAAAGCGGGGAACGACGAAGGTGATGAGAAACGTCAAGAGGCCAATCACCATGACGACGAGGAACATGGGATAGATGAGCGACGACTTCAGCTTCTTGCGGAAGGTGAGCGAAACGCGCTGGAAGTCGAGGTAGCGCTGCAGAACCTCTTCGAGATTGCCGGAGCGCTCGCCCGCGAGCAGCGTGACCGTGTAGACCAGCGGGAATCCGCCCTGCGCCTCAAAGGCCGACGAGATGGATTCGCCGGTCTTCACGCGTGCGGCGACATCTTCCAGCTGCGCGCGAAAGACTGGATTTTTCTGCCGTTTTGAGAGCAGGTCCAGCGAGCTGAGAATCGGCAGGCCGGCTCGTATAAGCGTAAGGAACTGCTGGTTGTAGATCAGAAACGGCTCGAGCTTGACCTTCCGCTTCGTTCCCCCGGCGAGACCGCCGCGCGGCTTGACCGAGTAGACGAGATAGCCGGCCTGCGTGAAGCGGGCGCGCAGCTCCTCGGCGGTCGCGGCGGCGTGGGTCTGCTCCTGGACACGGCCACGTTCGTCGGCAAGGCGGATTGTGAACTCTGTCATGAAGGCTGGAAGGGCTGTGGGCGCTGCTTGGCTCTGCTTGGCTTCTTCTTATCTTAGACGGAGCAGGCGAGGGTTCGCTCAAATGCGAAGGCCCCACCGGAAGGTGAGGCCTCGCTGCAACTTTTCGGGAGCTGTTTCGGGAAATTGGGCTTAGACGCTGAAGCTGGATCCGCAGCCGCAGGTGGACTTCACCTGCGGATTTTCGAACTTGAAGCCGGCGGCCTCAAGCGTCTCCACGTAGTCGACGGTGCAGCCGTTCAGGTACATGGCGCTGGTGGCGTCCACGAACACCTTCAGGTCGTCGAACTTGACTACCTTGTCCATCATTCCAGCCTGGTTCTCGAAGCTCATCGAGTACTGAAATCCGGAGCATCCTCCGCCGACGACACCGATGCGCAGACCGGCCGGGAGGGGATCCTGGGTTGCCATGATCTCCTTCACCTTGGTGATGGCGGAAGAGGTCAGCTCGACGGGATTCTTGCGGGACGTTTCGGGTCCGGTAACGACTTCGGCAACAGGGTTGGCAGTGGTGGCCATTGAAGCTCTCCTCGGCTCCGGCGACCGCAAGGCCGCGGGGGAGCACAACTCTCAGTGTAACTAGCGGTTGCCGGCGGGGCAAGCCCGGCAATGCAGCGGTGTTACACCGCATCTTCTCATTGGATGCCCCGGCCGGGACAAGGTTTCGGCGGCAGAGACTCTTGCGGGGCAATCGCGGGGGGGTGCGTATCCGGCTGGATGCCCGGCGGGAATGGACCGCAGCCCCCTTTCCAACGCATATCGCGAGGCGTATGATTCTGGCGGCCCAGCCTACCCTCCGAGCCCGAGGCTCAAACAATCGGACCCGCCCGGTATCCCGGACCAGATTCTAACGATTCTGGGGGAATCCGCCATGCACGTGCTCCCAATTCTCATCGCTCTTTGGGGCGCCTCCGTCATTGGCTTTATCGCAGTGATGATCTACCGCGCCACGCTCACCCAACATGAAACCGACCAACTGTTCCTCGGCGACGACGGCACAAACGTGTCGATGAACCATAAGGAACATGACGACATCGTAGCGCGCGTCGAGAAGCTGCGGCCCTATTACCAGGGTCTCGGCGGCGCGGCCGTGCTGATGACGGTGCTCGTCGTCGGCGTTTACATCGTCCAGCTACTGCCGAGCATGCATTTCTGAACGGCAGCGCTTGCCTGCTAACTCACCCCAGGGGCCCGGCGACGGGTCCCTGCGCGTTTTTCGGCAGATTTTCAGATGGCGGCGCTTACGAAGGGCTCAGGCCCGCAGCGGCCTTGTAGCGGCCGAGCTCGCGGACCATGCGGGCCTCTGTGCGCAATGCATCCAGCGCATCATCCGCAGCTGACGCGCCCGTGAAGCGGAACTCTACGAAAAAGACGTACTCCCAAGGCTGACCGGGCACAGGCCGCGATTCGATGCGCGTGAGATTGACACCTGCCGCGGCCAGCGCCTGGAGAGCACGAACCAGCGTTCCGGGCCGGTGTTCGAGCGAGAATGCGACGCTGAGCTTGTCTGGATCAGCGGTCTGCCGTGACGGTTCGCCGGCCGGCACGATGAGGTGAAAGCGCGTGAAGTTCTGCGCGTGGTCTTCGACTCCGCGCAGCAGAATATTCGCTCCATACTCCGTCGCCGCAAGTTCGGGCGCCAGGCCGGCGGTATCGCGCAGAGACTCCGCCATAATGTGCTTCACGCTGCCGGCCGTGTCATAGAACGGCAGCGCGTGGGCCTGCGTAAAGGTCGCGAGAAACTTCCGGCACTGGTTCAACGCCACCGGATGCGATAGCACCGTGCGGATCGCAGACAGCTCAACGCCGGGTGCCGCGATTAGATTGTGGCGGATCTGTAGAAGGCCCTCAGCCTCGATGCGAACCGGGTTCGCCAGCAGCAGATCGTAGTGCTCGGTGACGGCTCCGTGCAACGTGTTCTCGATGGGCAGCACCGCGCAGGCGGCGGTTCTGTCCGCGAGAGCGGTGAATACATCCGCGGAAACAGTGCACGGAAGCACCTCATAGCCGCGCGCCAGATCCAGCGCGGCCATATGGCTGTTCGACCCGCGCTCTCCCTGAATCGCAACACGACGCGCTGCCGCGGATGCGCTGTTCCCGGAAGTTGCTTCGCTTGCGGATTTCGTTGGCTCGTGCAGTGGTGGTTCCTTAATTGCAGATATGTCTATCCGTTGGGACAACCTCAGCATAATCTGCGGCAACTTACCATAGCGAACGCCGCCTAGACGGCGCCGATCAAAGTGCCCGCTGAACAGCGCCACTTATAACAAGGAGCCGGACTATGCTTTGGACGATCACAATTATTCTTGTCATCCTTTGGATTTTGGGCCTCGTGAGCGGCTACACCCTCGGCGGCTGGGTTCATCTGCTGCTCGTTCTCGCGGTCATCGTTCTCATCTTCAACCTTCTCTCCGGGCGTCGAGGCATCTAACAACTTTGAGACGACCGATTCACGTGCGCCTCTGAGCTGGAAGGAGAACGGTATGAAGACTGGAATGGAGAACAAGACCAAGGGCAAACTGGACGAGGTTGCCGGCAAGGTCAAGCAGTCGTTTGGTGAAGCAACGAATAACCAATCAATGGCCAACCGCGGCGCGGCTCAGCAGGTGAAGGGACACGCGGAGCAGGCAGTGGGCTCGGTAAAGGACGCAGCCGCTGACGCGGAGGCTCGCCGCTCGCATGAAACCCGCGCGGAAGCCCACGACGTTCGCGACCGGGTGACCTCGACCGCACAAAATGTCAAAGAGAAGATTCAGGACAGCGTTGACCGTCACCGTTCGAAGTCTTGAAGACGGCTAAACCGCAATAACAACGAACGAAGAGCCCACCGAATTGGTGGGCTCTTTTTTCATCGAGGCGAACTTGGCGCACTCAGCGCCGGTGCAGGACATCGGCTGCGATAAACAAAAAGAAGACGACCGAGATCACACCGTTCAGCGTGAAGAACGCGGCGTTCAATCGCCGCAGATCATTGGGCGCTACGATCGCGTGCTCATACGCGAGCAGTGCGACGCACAGCATCACGCCCACGAGCGCCACAATACCCAGGCCAAACGCGTGCAGCATCACGAACAGCAGCACCGCCATGCCCGCATGCATCGCGCGCGCAATCCAGAACGCCCCCTGCAACCCGAATGCCTGCGGCACGCTGCGCAGACCAACCTTGCAATCGTGCTCGAAATCCTGGCAGGCGTAGAGAACGTCGAATCCGCCGACCCAGAGCAGCACAATTGCGCTGAGCAGCGCAGCACGAGGCGCGAACGATCCTCGCACGGCGATCCACGCCGCCGCCGGCGCGATTCCCAGTGAAAGCCCGAGCACCAGATGGGACCACCGCGTCACGCGCTTCATGTAGCTGTAGACAAAGATGATCGCGAGTGCAAGCGGCGCAAGCTCGAGCGTGAGACGGTTCAGCATCGCCGCGCCCAGCAGGAACAGTGCCGACGCCACGAGCGTAAAGGTAAGAACGAAACCTCTGGACACAAGGCCAGAAGGAAGAGCGCGCGCAGCCGTGCGAGGATTCGCGGCGTCAATCTGCGCATCGACCAGCCGGTTAAACGCCATTGCCGCCGATCGCGCGCTCACCATGCAGACGATAATCCAGCCGAGAACTCGAGCTGGAGGCCAGCCGCCGGCGGCCAGCACGGCGCCGGTGAGAGCAAACGGGAGCGCAAAGATCGAGTGCTCCCACTTAATCATCTCGAGCGTCACGCGCGTGCTATGCAGAGCAGATCTCATTGCAACAACCATGCTACGCGAACGAGATGGATGCTGCCCTGCATTGAATGTCGCGGAGTCAGCGCTCGGTCTGTCCGGGGACCTGCAGATCGTTTTGCACCGAAAAGACTCCAGGGACACCGTTCGCCCGAATCCCCGCTACATCACGGTCGCCTTTGTTATCGACAACGCCTGCGAGTGTGACGTGCCCGTTCACGACAACGATACGGATGGGCTTGGCGGGATCGAGCGCGTACCTATTCAGCTGGGGCGCTCCATAGACCGAACGGTACTCCTCTGCGCGAATGCGATCGTCCATGGGCGAGACGGGCGCGACCTGAATATGATCGACCACGTCGCGGACGCCCGGCGTGTTGCCGACGAGACTCAGCGCAGACTCTTTATCGACCGGCTGAACGACCACTCCGCCGACTGTAACCACGCCATCGTGCACCTGCAGGGTCAGGAAGTTGAAGGGATACTCCGGATATCCCTGACGGTCGTACACCAGCGCTTTCCCAAGCTTCTTGTAGAGATCCTCGTCGGAGACGTTGCCGCCCTTCGCAGCGACCGTGATGTCGTTCTGAATGCTCGCGGCCTCATGCATCTTCTCAATCCGCTTCTGCGCATCAGCCTTGTCGGCATAACGGTCCACTTGTCCGGAGAGTTGCACGACGCCGTTCTGCACCTGAACCTGCACGCCGCTGAATTTCTTGTTAGAGAGCTGCTTGTGTGCGTCCGCCAGAATCTGCGCGTCGCTTCCCTTCTGTGCTGAAGCAACGGGAATCATTACCGCCAGTGACAGCGCGCAGACTGCACCGGAAACAACGCGCCCAAATCGTGTCATATACATGTCTCCTCACCTCGATCCGGCATCTTTGATGCAAACCGGCGGACCGTCGCGACCGATATCTTCAGCGGATCAACGATACCGCTTGCGAATCTTATAGACAATCGAAAATACTCCCGATTCGTCACGTGTCATCACGATCGCAGTGTTGTCGTTGATCTGGTACTGCACCTGGATGAGTTGCTGGGCGGACTGGTTCACGTTGGTCGCAAAGGTGAGGGTGAGTTGCTTCGAGAGCGGCTCCTGGACCGTGATTCGTGCGGTTGAATTGCCGAGCGTGCCGACGAATGCGGGGTCGATCTTGATGGATCCGGCGCCAAAGAGCTTGCTGACGCGACTCGAAACCGTTGCATTCAGCGCACCGCCAAGCAGCGCGCTCGTCGTTGGGTCTTCGCCGGCCTGCTGCTCCTGTTGCGTGTTCAGCTGCGCTTCCTCCTGCGTTCGCCCTAGCGCAAGCAGATTGAAGATGTCAGCCTCGGTCAGCGGCGGCGAGGAACGGTAGGTCGGCTTCAGGTTCGTCATATCGCCGTGGAGCCCGATCGTGATGTCGTAGTTCTCCACGCGTGTAGACACGTCCAGGTCGATGATTGGGTTGATACGCACGGGATTGCTGAAGTAAATAGTCCCGCGATCGAGCTCGTACTTTGTGCCCGCGAAGGTTGCGCTGCCGTCCGTAATGCGGATCGATCCCAGGATCGTAGGCTGCGCGATCGTGCCGCGCACGTTCAGATTGACCGTGCCTGCGAGCTTCGCATACGAGTTCTGGAAATCGAGCTGGGGAGAGCTCGTCACATGCACGTCGAGGCGGATCTTGTTGCTGTACGCCGTCGGATCGGGTGGAGTTGGAATGCCGCCCGCTCCTGCGAAGGCTGCAAAATCAACGTCCGCACCCACGTTGAAACGCGTGACCAGCACGTTTCCGGAAAGCAGCAGGCTCTGCGGCCCACCCTGCAGACGCAGCGTCGCATTCGCCGTGGAGCTAAGCCCCGCGTAACGGACGCGCACCGTATCGAGTGACGCTGTAAGATCGGCGAAAAGACCGCGTTGATACGCGATGAATCCGCCGAGCGTTACCTTGCCGCCGCCCGAGGTTCCACTCACATCGCGCACCTCAAGCCGATTCTGGTTGAACACCATCGTGCCGGCAAGATCGCTCAGACCGTTCGGGATGCCATCCATCGCGACGTTCACGCGGGCGAACTTCACTGTCCCTGTAAGCGAAGGATCCTTCACGCGCCCTTGCACACCGAGGTCAAGAGCCACATTGCCGGATGTGATGAAGTTCGGATCGAAGGTGTGAATCAGGTGGAGATTGACTCCTCCTGTGGCCTTGACATTGATCTGTCCACCGTCAGGATTCGTAGCGCCGAGGATCTTCGCGGTGCCGCTGGCCTCGAGATTGCTATCGGGTCCGGTGATGTGGAACTGATCGAGCGATGCAATGCCATTGCGCAGGCTGGCACGGATTGGCCCTTGCGAGCTGAGCGTGACGTTCTGAACGGTCACTGCAAACTTGTTAAGCTCGGCGGTCGCTGTGAGCTGCTCCGGCTTCGCCGCGGGACCGTTGAGCATCACTGTGCCGTCGATCTGCGAGGTCGCCTTGACCGTTCCAGGCGAAAAGAGGTCGATCGCATTTGCGATATTGACGTTTGAAAGCGTTAGCTGCGCCTGCGTCTGGTAGTCCCCCGTCAACGAGGTCTGCCCATTTGCTGCAACCTGGGCGCCCACCAGCGTCGATTGAATCTGATAGTGCACCAGCGAGCCAACGCTGTTGGCATTCATTGTCAGTCCGCCGAGCGGCTTGCCTTGGTAGCTGATGTCGGCCAGTTGAACCTGCGCCTTGAGATTCGGCTCCGTCACCGTTCCATTTGCATCGACGTTCAGCGAGAGCACGGCGTCCGCATCGGGATTCGCTTTCTGCACCAGCTGGAACTTCGACAGCCGCAGGTTATTGCCGGCGATGTGCGCTGTTACCTGCTTACTGGCGAGATCGTAGCTTCCGCTGCCGTGAATGGCCATGTTATGCGCCTCGACCAGCAGCCGTGTTGCATTGATCTGTGTTCCCTCCGCGGTAATATCGACGGCAACCGTCTGGTATGGCTCGCCGTATGCCTGCCCATTGGTGAGCGTGACATTGCCGGATCCCGCGAGGCTGCGCAGTGTTCCGGTCGCATGAGCGTTGATGTTTGCCGTGCCGGTGAGTTGCACCTTGTTCTGCTGCCCGGCAATCTGCAGCAGGTCAGTGACCTGCGCGTTCGCGAGCTTCGCCGTCACATTCAACCCCATGTCGTTGTCCCACGCGTACGAGGCGACACCCCGCCGCGAAACGATCCGGTGCGGGCTGAAGCTTCCGGACACTGTGAGCACGGCGGTATTCCGCGTGATTGTTGAGGTGGCAATCGCGAGCCCAGTGTTCGGCGCATACTCCGCATTGGCCACTACGGAGTCGACCTGAATGTTAGCCTCGCTGCCGAGGTGCACGAGGAGGTTATCGGCCTCGAGGTGCCCTTTCACATCGAGCGTTCGCACAGCGCCCTTGGCCGTGCCCACGAAGCTCATTGTGCCGTGCAGATCCACCGGGATCGCCGCGCTGCCGCGCTTTCCATTTGCCTCGAAGCCAAGAGTCTGCAGAGTCTGATCGAATTCGCCAAGATCGCGCGCCTGGAGATTCACCTGCAGGTTGGTCAGCGGATCTCCGTTGTTCACGCCGAGCACGCCGTTAACCGCGAGCACCGTCCCCGGTGTCTGAACGTTGACGCGCTGAATGTTCACTACCTGCGAGCGCCCGTCATAATGTGCGATGACGACGCCGCTCACCGGAACGTTCTCCTTCACGCCAGCGCGCCGCCCGCCGGTGGGTGAGAGACGAAGGTTTGCGTCAACCTGCACGGAGCTCGCGATGTCCTTGGCCGGACCGCCCCATTCCACCTTCACCGGACCGCTGATGGCCGTATCCAGCCCGAGGTCGCCGTAATGCACGGGCGCCGTAATGTCCATGATCGTGCGCAGCGTAATACCCTTCACGGTCACGGTCATATAGGCGTGCGCGCGCTGTACGGGCGTGAGCGTCATCGACTGAACCGGCGGCTTGGCGTTCACGCCTTTCGCTGCAGTGTTTGCCGTCTTCGCCGCTGCGACCGTCGTCGGGGAACTCGCCGGCGCGCTCGGCGGGACCTCGCCGAGCCAGTTCTCGATCTTCAGTTCGCCGTCGACGCGGCCGCCACCCGGCAACGTTCCGGTCAGTGCGGAGAAGAGCAGCTCCGTGGGCGTCACGTGCAGCTGCGCGTTCGCATCCACGCCCGCCACACGTACCGATTCATTGCGGTACGCGGCCTTGCGCAGACGGATGTCGCCGACGACAAGATAACCGGCGGTGCAATCGGGGCTCGGAGGCAGTATCTTTGCCTGCGGCGGAACATGCGGTCTTGTGTGCCGCTGCCAGAAGTGCGGATTCTTCTGCGCTACCTGCGGCATCACCGTGCAATTGCGCCCCTGCACATTCAGGCCCAGCGTCCCGTTTTCAAGACCGTCGACGCCACTCAGGAATCCGATCTGCTTCAGCGCAAGATCGCCGTCCACTGAAGCCTGCCACTCCGGATGCGCGAAGTGTTCGATCAGCGCCGTCGCATTCAGGTGCGAGTTCATTCCGGTTTCGAAGTTGAAGCTCGTGAGCTGCGCCATATCGCGGCCCAGCTGCAGATCCATGTGCAGCTTCGACTGCACCTCCGGCTCCTTCACCATGCGTGTACGCAGGTCGGCAAGATCGATCGTGATACCGTAGCGGTCGGTCGAACGGATGTAGTGCACATTCGCGCTCACATCGTTCGCCGCTGCGTCGAACGGAATCGCGCGGTCGTTCACCACGGCGAGTCCGTTCGTCAGCTCCACTTTGCCGGCCTGTAGATCGAGCAGCGTGTTCTGCACCGGCTCGGTGCTTGTGCTGGGGTGCTTTGGCTCCGGCTGGTTGGTGTTGCCGTCTTTGTCGATGATCAGGTGAAGGTGCGGCTGCTCCACTCCCAGGTAGTTCAATCCGATGTGCGACTGCGCGCCCTTGCCGACCGTATGCGAGATGAAGGTGTTGATCCGCACGCGAAGAAAGATCTTCGCGGCCGAGAGGTACGGCATCTCGCCGGGCGCCTCTTTGCCGTGAATCACCAGGTTGTCAGCCTCGATCGCGAGATGCCAGAGGTCGAACGAGATATGGCCGAGCTCGACCCGTCCGCCTGTCGAGTCCTCAAGCACCTTCACGATCTCGCCGCCGACGCGCCGCTGAAAATCGGCGGTCGTGGTGTACCACGAGAGGCCCGCGACGAGGAGGATCAGGAGCAACAGAATCGAGACGCCAATCCAGCCGAGGATACGCAGCACGCGATGGCGCGGTACCGGCTTCAGCGGTGCGGGGGACGAGCCTTGCTGCGTGGCCGCGGTCATGGCGCCTCCTCCCCCGGGTGCAGCACCACCACGTTTCCCTGCGCACGCAGGCTCTGCAACCAATCGCGCAGCAGGTTGCTGATCTGCTGTTGTAGCAATACTTCGCGAATCTGGCGCGAAACGGCGGCCAGCTTCGGCGCCGGCGCCTGCTGCCGCTGGTATTCAGGCAGCAGCGTCTTCTGGTAGTAGCTCTGGATCTGCGCGGGCGTTATATTGACGCCCATCTGGAAGCGTTCTTCGATGAAGTTCAGCACCGTCATCCGCTCCTTCCAGCGCGCAAAGAACGATGCCTCTGTAAACCCTTGGTCGGCGAGGAAGTGATCCCATCCTTCCTTCGTCTCGCAGTGATAGCGGCTGCATGCCGGGATATTCCTGCGCAACTCGTCTATCTGTTTGTTTACCTCGGCATCGGTGGGCTGGTCCTCAGGCTGAAGCTTCAACTGCTGGTCGATGAGGGCGCGATTGATGAGCCGCTCAACAGCGCGGTCACGGCTCATCGGTTCGGAGGGATCACGGTACGGATCGAACGACTGCAACCGCTGCTCCTCGTTCACATCGCTGTCGAGAATCAGCTCATCGTTCACGATGGCCACCACGCGGTCCAGCATGTCACCGGGAACAGAAGGCATCATTGACGGGCTGGCGGGCGGGGGCGCCTGAGGTGCGTTTGCCGGCGGCGGAACGTTCGGGGGATTTGTTGCGGCCGGAATCTGGGTCTGGGTCGCACTGCCGGCTGAACTCGCAGCCTGGCCGCGTGCACTGATTGGGCCTGCGAGGCACAGGCACAGCAACACCGCGGACGCCAGCGCTGTTGTGGCTGGCCACCACCCTCCGGGATGTAGTGCTCTGTTCATCGCAGTCTAGAACGCCTGTCCGATGCTGAAGAAGAAGTTGAAGTGCGGCGCATGCCCGACGTACGGACTGTTGGTGGTGTAGTCGTAAAACACTGGATACACCGGCGGGTTCAAGTTCCAGCTGAAGTCCACACGGATCGGACCGACCGGCGTCTTGTAGCGCACGCCAAGGCCGACTGCATGCGAGTAGTAGTTGAAATTGCAGGTCCCGGTTCCACTCGCGAGCACCTCCGGCGGCGTTCCCTTCGGCGGAATGACGCTGCAGGTGGACTCGTTCGGCTGATGAAAGTTCTTGATGCTTGTGAACATGTCGCTCGGGTAACGGAACACGTTGCCCATGTCATGGAAGAGCACGAACGAAATGCTGTTACCGACCAGCGGAAGCGTCGGCGGCGGCATCCGCAACTCGAACTGATTCACGACCACGCCTGAGCCGCCAACCGGATAGCCGGTGGTCAGATCCCGCGGGCCGGCGTTATTGATCCCGAAGCCGCGGTGCGATGTCGCGCCACCGGCGTACATGCGCTCGGGAAGTGGGATGGGGTTGCAGGTGGCGTTGGTCATCAGCAACGGCCCCGCGCAGTTCACGACCCCAATTGTGTCCTCGTTCCCGCTCGTCGATCCAAACGTGTTCTCAAATCCCACGCGTGTGTTCCGGGCAAAGACGTACTTCCTCTTGCCGAACGTGTAGTACGAGGAATGCGACAGGTCCAGACGATTGAACGAAGCCTGCGCACCGAAGATGGAAGAAGAGACGAACTCCTGGACCGAGTAGTACACGCCGCGGTTGGCGTCGAGCGGCGTCGGGTCGCGCGTGTCGTGGAAGTAGGTGACGCCCGGGCCGCCCACGGTGACCGGCTGTGAGAGCAGCGGAATCAGGTTGGGCGTAATCTCCAGGCTGTCAGGATTCACCGCAACGCGGCGGTAGAGAAAGTTGTAGATGAAGGTGTCGGCCTTCTTGTACTTCTGCGTTACGCGGAAGTCTCCCTGCAGCGTCTCCGCCTGGAAGGTTGTGATGTTTTGCACGTTCGAGTATCCGCCCGAGACAGCAGCGGTGAGGCTCGGACGGCCCAGAAACTGTGGGTTGTTGAACGTCAGCGTGGCCACGCGCTCGAGCAGGCCGAACGTCGTGTGCAGCGTCAGCGACTGCTGTGTTCCGCGGAAGTTGATGCGTGAGACGTCGACTCCCACGCGGGGGCTCACACCGGCTTTGCCGTTCTGCGCCGCGGTCTGTCCTTGCACCTGCCCCGGGCCGAGCGACGGCGTTCCCGTCTGCGCCTCGAAGCCAAAGCTATAGGTCACGTCCCAGCGCTTGGCCTCGGTGAGCTGGACCAGAACGGTCTTTGTGGGTGCATCTCCGGTCGGGTTCTGCACCGCCGTGTTGACCTCGTTGAAGAGCGCCAGGTTGTAAAGATTGCGCTGCGTCTGCAGCAGTGCCGATTGGTTCAGAGGATCGCCCGCGTGCACCAGCATCTGGTGCTCCACCACGCCGGGCCGTGTATGCACGAGCCCCGAGAGCAGCACATGATCGATCGTGACCTGATGCCCTTCCGAAACCGCGAGCGTAACGTCGATGCGTTCCTTATTCGCGGGATCGAGCTGCTGCTGAATCTCCACCTCGGCCAGGTCGAAGCCGTGCGAAAGGTAGTAGCTGAGAACCGCATCGCGGTCGTTCGACAGCGTAATCAGCGAGAACGGCTGCCCCGTTTCAGCGCTCAGGAGAGCTCTGACGTCCGCTTGCCTCGCCGCATCCACACCGGAGAGATTCACGTCGCCAAACTTCTGCTGCTCCCCTTCGTCGATCGTGTAGGTGACATCGACGAAGGCAACCTTCAGTGTCGATCCATTGCTTGTCTTGTCGGTGTCCTTTACCGCGGACGTCACCTTCACGTGCGTGAATCCGCTCGCCCGGTAAAGCGCCTCGATGGAGCTGCGGTCGTCCTCTACGAGCTGCGTGCTGTACGCTCCGCTGCGCACATAGAGATCAGCCTTTTTCACCCGCAGCTGCTGTTGGATGAGCGCGTCGCTGAAATACTTGTTGCCCTCAATGTTCACGGAGCGCACCTTGTGCTTGCGCCCGGGATTGACCGTGTACTGCACGGTCACCGTGCCTGTTCCGTGGCCCAGGAGCTTCACCGAATCCTCGACATCGAAGTAACCCTTCCGCTGCAGATAATCACGGATGTTGAACGCGCCCTCGTTCACCAGGTCGCGATCGACGGCAGACTCCTCATACACCGGAACCAGCAGCTTCTTGCGCGAGTTCGAAATCTTCGTCCCATCGATGGTGATGTGCACAACCGGTCCCTGATTCGCCTGGAATGCGTAATCCAGCTGCTGGCGCGGCGGCGCATAGTTCTGGCTCTGCTGGCTGATCGTCCCTTCCAGACGGTCTTGCTTCTGGTAGTACTTGCGGACTCCGCTCAGCGCATTACCGGTTGTGTCGCGCGTCACCTTCTCCTCGCAGCCGCGCATGATCATCTTGTTCATCAATGTCGAGAACCAGCCGCAGTCCAGCTTGCCCTTCTTGCGGAACTCCGGGACGTTGATCCCGGGATCCTTGCCCTGCAGCGTCACGTTTCCCACGCGCGCCTGTGGCCCTGTTTTGACCGTGACTGTGACGTTCACCTGGTGATGCGCATCGTCGCGCGCCGTCGCGACGTGAATGTTCGACTGGAAGTATCCGTTCTGCTCGAGCGACTGCTTCACGCCGGCCTCCGCGGCCGGAATTTCCGGCTCGCTGAACGGCGTTCCAGGATCGAGTTTGGTCGCAAACTCCAGCAGGGAGGTGAGCAACTCCTGCTGGACGCTCCGAATCTCCACACGACCGACGTAATATCGCGGAACGCCGGCGTAGATCAGCGTCAATCCGTTGCCTGTCCGCTCACCCGAGACGCTGATGTCGCGATAGCGCCAGCTCGCATACAGCCGTCGTACATCGGCACGAACTTTGCCGGGATCAAGCGGCTGACCGGCCTTCTGCTGTAGCTCGGCGAAGATGGGATTGTTGCTGTCGAAGGTGACGCCCTCAAATTGAATTGCAACGACGGGCACCCCGCTCTCGCTCCAAACGCTCTGTTTCAACGCAGGCAGCGCGTTCGTCACGGTCGCCGTGCTCTGCCCGGTTCCGGCCGCCGGTTGCTCGGGCGGGGTCTGGCTCGCCTGCGGTGTTCCCTGCGGGGCGTTCGGATTTACTGGCGTCTGCGGCTGCGCCAGTTGGCTCGCCGCCTGCGAGTTCACCGTGCTCGGGCTCTGCGCGATACAGATCCGCGCGCATGCTGCGAAGAGCAGCGCGACGGCCAATACCCACCTATGTCTGAACGAATCTAAGTGCAACAATCGGCGCGCTCGCGTCCCTGAGGCGGGTTTCGCAAGCTGGCTCTCGACGCGATTCGATCGCCTGCTCCGGCCAGACACCCCAGGTCCCTCCACGCTCTATTCTCGCCCATCATGCGAGCCATGCTGCGAGCTCTCTCCGGCTATGCCGTCCGATTCTTCGCTCCTGAACTCTTCGGGTCAACACGTCAGACGCATCGCAAAACGTCGTGATTTCTCGTAGAGATGCAGATTTTGTTCGCCGGGTTCACCCGTGCGGCTCGCCCCGTCAACAGCGCGTCGACTCGTATACTGACCCCTGATGACCGACGAAGTTGCCGAGCAACGAGAGCTCTCCGAGCGCGCGAAACGAGCGCCGGTTTCGTCGTCTCGCGAGCCCATCGACGACCGCGAGCGCTACTCCCGGCAGGTGCTCTTCGCTCCCATCGGCGAGCAGGGTCAGCAGCGCCTCGCCGGTCGACACGCGGCGATCGTTGGCGTGGGTGCGACCGGAGCCGCAGCCGCGAGCCTGCTCGCCCGCGCTGGTGTCGGCCGTCTCACACTGATCGACCGCGATTACGTCGAGCCCTCGAATCTTCAGCGGCAGGTGCTCTTCGACGAGAACGACGCCCGCGACTGCCTGCCCAAAGCCGAGGCCGCACGCCGACACCTGACGCTCGTGAACTCAGGAATCGCGGTCACAGCGCAGATCGCCGATCTTACCCCGCGCTCGGCCGCGGAGCTCATCGGCGATGCCGACATCGTCCTCGACTGCACCGACAACTTCGAGACCCGCTACCTGATCAACGACCTCTGTGTCCGCGATGGCCGACCCTGGATCTACGCCGCCGCCGTCGGCGCCTACGCCGCCACGATGAACATCCTGCCCCGGCCGTCCGTTGCTGCAGATGCCAAGGTTTTGTGCGCAGAATTCGAGCCCACCGCCTGTCTCGCCTGCGTCTTCCCTTCCAGCCCTTCGGGCAACATCGAGACCTGCGACACCGCGGGCATCCTGTCTACCGCGGTCAACTTCGCGGCGTCCCTTCAAGTCACCGAGGCTCTGAAGCTGCTCACCGGGCAGCCGGCCCGCATGCGCCGCACCCTGCTGGCCTACGATCTTTGGACCGGCGAGCGCTCCGAAATTTCCGCCGCAGCGCCCCGGCCGGACTGCGAGGTCTGTGGTCAGCGTCAATTTCGCGCTCTCGCCGGCGAAGGGCGCGCGCCCATCACCCTCTGCGGCCGCAACGCGGTCCAGATCCACGAGCACGCTCGCCCGGTCGATCTCCCCGCGCTGGCCCGCCGTCTCGATCCGCTCGGCGAAGTCCGGGCCAACGGCCTTCTGGTCCGCTTCCGTACTCCGCCGTACACAATCACCGTCTTTCCGGATGGGCGAGCGCTCATCCAGGGGACCACCGATGTGGGCCGAGCCCGGTCGCTATACGCCAGATACATCGGCGCTTAGAGGGGACATCTCGCGAGCTGGTACAACCCCGGAGCGCCCGCGTCAATCCAAGCGAATGAAACCTTTCCGAGATTAGGTACGTTACGCTGGAAGCAGGCGGGAGCCGGCATGAACGAGCGTACTGACCGGAGAACTCGCTTATGGGACTTCAAGGCTTGCAAACGATGCAGACAAAACCAAACGCCGGCTTGTTCAAGCGGAACCCTCCAATCGCCGGAGAGGCCGAAGCCATTGAGCGGGCCAAGAACGGCGATGCTGATGCCTTCTCCAAGCTGTACGCGCTGCACAAGCGGCGTGTGTATACGCTCTGCCTGCGCATGCTCGGCAACGTCTCTGAAGCCGAGGACATGACCCAGGAGGCGTTCCTTCATCTCTTCCGCAAGCTCGGCAGCTTCCGCGGCGAGAGTGCGTTCTCCACCTGGCTTCATCGCCTCACCGTCAACCTCGTCCTGATGCATCTGCGCAAGAAGGGCCTGCAGCTCGTCTCGCTCGAGGAGACCATCAACCCGTCCGAGGAGGACGCACCGAAGCGCGACTTCGGCTCCCGCGACACGCAGCTCGCCGGTTCCGTCGACCGCGTTACGCTCGAGCGCGCCGTCGCTTCTCTGCCGCCCGGCTATCGCATGGTCTTCGTGCTTCATGATGTTGAAGGCTTCGAGCACAACGAGATTGCGACCATGCTCGAGTGCTCCACAGGAAACAGCAAGTCCCAGCTGCACAAAGCGCGCTTGAAGCTTCGTGAGCTGCTTCGCCAGCCTGACCAGCTTCCGGAGCTGGAGAGCTCGCGGGAGGTCCTTCAGTGAGTGATCTCTCCAAGCTCAACTTCGACTCGATGACCGTTCGCGAGTTCGAACAGTATCTGCCTGAGCTCTTCGCCAGCGGAGAGGGCGGAGTACTCAGCGAAGATCCGCGTCTCGCGAAGTTTCTCGCTGCCAATCCCGACTGCGCCGCGCTCGTCCGCGACCTCGAGACCATCGCCGACACCGCCAAGAACCTCTTCGCTTCCGACGAAGAGCCGAGCGATGCCGTCTGGTCCAACATTGCCAGCAAGCTCCAACAGGAGTCCGGCGAGGGCGATGAACCGGTAGACCTCACCGAGTAGTCTCCACTCTCCGCCGCCGAACGCTACCATAGGGTCTGAGACGCCTCTGACTCTATGTCATCCATTCCATCGAACAGCCGCGGTGCCGGCGCGCCTCTGCCACAGAGCGTAGAGCGCGTCGTACTCACCGGCTTCATGGGCTCCGGCAAGAGCACCATCGGCCGCAGCGTCGCAGAGCAGCTGGGCTGGCGCTTCGTCGACCTCGACAGCGCGATCGAACTCCGCGACGGCCGTACCGTGGCACGGATCTTCTCCGAGAGCGGCGAAGAGGCGTTCCGCGCGCTGGAGACCGATGTGCTCGCGGCCTCATTGCACGAGCGCCACATCGTCCTCGCGCTCGGTGGCGGCGCGCTCGAGACGCCGGTCAATCGCATTCTGCTCGCATCGGCGCCCCACACCGGTATCGTGCTTCTGACTGCCGGGTTCGACACCTTATACGACCGCTGTCTGCAGCAGGTCGCTGTCAGCACCTCGCCACTTCCGGTCCGGCCCCTGCTCGGCGATCGTGAAACTGCCGCAGCCCGCCTCGCGCGCCGCGACGCCACCTATCGAGAGAGCGCGCACGTGATTCTTGACACCACGGGCCAGCAGCCGCCCGAGACCCTGAACACGCTTCTCCGCTTACTTCAGGACATCCTCTAACCCTTCTGCAGCTATCGGTTGCGGGTCCGCGCGCATCACAACGGACTGAGCATTCAGACAGCTGGTATTGTGGGGCATCGTGCCGCTCATTCTGCATCCCTCCAGTCCGCCAACCCCACTCACTGCTCAGCAGGAGCAGGGGCGCACCATTCGCGGATACATCCTGTTCGCCTTCGCGATGGTGGTTCTGCTTGCCCTGCTCTGGAAGCTGCGCAACGTGCTGGAGATCGTCTACGTGAGCGCGCTCTTCGCCGTGGTTCTCTCGCCCATCGTGCAGCAGGTGATGAAGGTACCTATCTTTGGCCGGCAGATGTCCCGCACTGTGGCCGTGCTTGGGCTCGTGATCTTCGTTGCCCTGCTCTTCACCCTCTTCTTCATCTTTGCCTTCCCGCCGGTTATTCACGATGTCGAGCACTTTGGCGCCGATCTCCCCGCGCGCCTGCCTGTTATGGCCGCGAGGGTGCGGCATCTCCCGCTCGCGAACCGCTTTGGCTTCGATCAGATCGAAGCGAAGGCGCAGCACATCGCCGCGACCGCGGCCTCCTACGTGGTGGCCTCGGCGCCCAAGTGGATTGGCAGGGTGCTCGACGTCCTTACCGCCGGCGTGCTCTGCATCTACTTCATGCTC
>DASYBN010000075.1:0-5376 GCA_036500785.1 Acidobacteriaceae bacterium | reverse complement strand
GCCTTTCGCCAGACGCATAACTGGCTGCCGGACGACACCGTCAAGGCGACTGTCGACTTCCGCGTCTCCATCAAGGGGCCGCTCACCACGCCCGTCGGTGGCGGCATCCGCTCGCTGAACGTCGCCCTGCGCCAGTTGATGGATCTCTATCAGTGCGTGCGCCCGGTGAAGTACTACGCCGGCGTGCCCAGCCCCGTGAAGCACCCGGAGAAACTCGACGTCGTCATCTTCCGCGAGAACACTGAGGACATCTACGCCGGCATCGAGTTCCGCGAGGGCACACCCGAGGCCGCGAAGTTCATCGACTTTATCAACAACGAGATGCTCAAAGGCGGCAAGAAGAAGGTGCGCCAGGATTCCGGCGTGGGTGTGAAACCGATCTCGATTACCGGCTCCAAACGCCTCGTACGCGCGGCGATTCAGTATGCGATCGCTGGCGATCGCAAGGTTGTCACGCTGGTGCACAAAGGCAATATCCAGAAGTTCACCGAGGGCGCCTTCCGCGAGTGGGGGTACGAGGTCGCCACGCAGGAGTTCCGCGATCAGACCATCACGGAGCGCGAGAGCTGGATCCTTGGCAACCTGGAGCAGAACCCCAAGCTCACACCGGCGGAGAACGCCGCGCTGGTCGAGCCGGGTATTGAGTTCGCGCCGAAGGAGTTCGCCAACTCCATCATCAAGGAGGTCGAAGACGTCGTCGCGTCCATCGGGAGGTCGCACGGCAACGGTCAGTGGAAGAAGAAGATCCTCGTCAACGATCGCATCGCCGATTCGATCTTCCAGCAGATCATTATCCGACCATCGGACTATAGCGTGCTCGCCACCACGAACCTGAACGGCGATTACATCTCCGACGCTGCAGCCGCGCAGGTCGGCGGACTCGGCATTGCTCCCGGCGCCAACATCGGGGACGGCTTCGCTGTCTTTGAAGCGACGCATGGCACGGCACCCAAGTATGCCGACAAGGACGTCATCAACCCGGGTTCGGTGATGCTCTCCGGCGTGATGATGTTCGACTTCATCGGCTGGAGCGAGGCAGCGCGGCTCATCGAGAACTCGATGGAAAAGACGATCCAGCAGAAGCAGGTCACCTATGATTTCGAGCGCCAGATGCAGGGCGCGACCAAGGTGAAGACCAGCGAGTTCGCCACGCGGATGATCGAAAATATGGGCTGATAACAGCCGATGTTCGCACTGGCGGCGCTCTTCGGAGCGCCGCTGGTGCTTTGCAGTCGTATCATTGAAGCAGGCCAAGATTGCGCCATTCATTCGCAGGCCAGAAGCGCCAGCAATGCCCGGAGAAACCAAAGTTCATGCGTAAAAAAGTCACCATCGTAGGCGCCGGAAATGTCGGCGCGACCGCCGCACATTGGATCGCGGCGAAGGAGCTTGCGGACGTCGTTCTCATCGATGTCGTCGAAGGCGTGCCGCAGGGCAAGGGGCTCGACCTCCTCGAAGCCATGCCCATCGAGAAGCGGGACTGCCACATCACCGGCACCAACGATTACGCCGACACTGCCAATTCCGACATCATCGTCATCACGGCCGGCATCGCGCGCAAGCCGGGCATGAGCCGTGACGACCTGCTCAACACGAATTTCAAGATCATGTCCGACGTTGTGCAGAAGGCCGTCGCGGCGTCGCCCGACGCCATCCTGATCATCGTTTCCAACCCGCTCGACGCGATGGCTCAGACCGCGTTCAAGCAGGCGAAGCTTCCGCGCGAGCGCGTCATTGGAATGGCCGGCGTGCTCGACTCTGCGCGCTTCCGCACCTTTATCGCCGAGGAGCTCAATGTCTCGGTTGAGAACGTCACTGCGTTTGTCCTCGGTGGTCACGGTGACACGATGGTGCCGCTCTCGCGCTACTCCACCGTCGCGGGTATTCCGATCACGGAGCTCATCGAGCCCGCGCGTCTGAAGGAGCTCGAGACCCGTACCGCCAATGGTGGGGCCGAGATCGTTAAGCATCTCAAGACCGGCTCTGCGTATTACGCTCCCTCGGCAGCAGCGGTCGAGATGGTCGAGGCCATTCTCAAGGACAAGAAGAAGATCCTCCCGTGCGCCGCCTATCTCCAGGGCGAGTACGGCATCAACGGGCTGTACGTCGGCGTTCCGTGCAAGCTGGGCTCCAAAGGGCTCGAGCAGATCATCGAGATCAAACTCACGCCCGAAGAGCAGGCGGCGCTCAACAAATCCGCCGATGCGGTCAAGGAACTGTGTAGTGTGATCGGCGTCGCATAGCTTATTCGCGCTTCGCGCAACAAGAAGGCCCGCTCACTCGAGCGGGCCTTCTCATCATCAGGGAGCGAACTAGGAGCGCTCGATCGTCACGCTCTCCAGGACCACCGGCTTCTTCGGCCTGTCCATCGAATCACGCGGAACCTTGCTGATCTTTTCGACGATGTCGTACCCCTCCGTCACCTCACCGAAGATGGTGTGCTTGCCCGTGAGCCAGCTCGTGTCCGTCACCGTGATGAAGAACTGCGAGCCGTTCGTGTTCGGCCCTGCATTCGCCATCGCCAGTTTGCCCGGCTGCTTGAAATGATGCGGCGACCCCTTCGTTTCGTCGGCGAACTTGTAGCCCGGGCCGCCCATGCCATTGCCCTCCGGGTCGCCGCCCTGGATCATGAAATCCGGAATCACGCGATGGAAGATCGTGCCGTCGTACAGCTTCTCGCCCTTCTTCGAGCGCGAGTTCCACTCCTTCGTTCCCTCCGCGAGCCCGATGAAGTTCTTCACCGTCTCCGGGGCTTCCTGTTCAAACAGCTTCGCTTTGATCGTTCCCTCTGAGGTTTTGAATACAGCAGTCGTTGCCATCACATCTCCTTCATTCTTGTATCTTGCTTCTACGCTTAGGATGCTGTTCGGTCAGTGACTCGGAGCAGCTGATGTTGCCGCTGGCTGCGCATTTTGCGGCGCAGGCTCCGGCGGAATCGGCTGTCCATCCGGCACGATCGTCACCTTGTTGACCACCACGGGCGTGAGCGGCTTATCGTTGGCGTCGCGCTCCACGCGGGCGATGGACGCCACAAGCAGCACTGAGTGCGCATCGCACTGTCCGAAGATGGTGTGCTTGCCATTCAGCTCCGGCACCGGCACTTCAGTGATAAAGAACTGCGATCCGTTCGTATTCGGCCCGGCGTTCGCCATCGCGAGCCGTCCCGGCACGTCGAAGCGCAGCGCCGGCGAGATCTCATCGTCGAAGAAGTAGCCTGCATCGCCCGCGCCTGTTCCGAGCCGGTCGCCGCCCTGGATCATGAAATTGGGGATCACGCGGTGCAACGTCGTCCCGTCATAGAAAGGCTTGGCGGTCACCTTCTGCTGCGTCACCGGATCCGTCCACGTTTTCGACCCCGTCGCGAGCTGCACAAAGTTGGCGACGGTCAGCGGCGCCTCTTTGCTGAACAGCTTGCAGGTCAGCCGTCCCATCGTCGTGTCGAAGATCACCGTAGGCCCGGTCGGAACGGCCGGAGGCGCTACCTGGGCCTCCGTCGACGGAGCATCCGGCAGCTGCGCAGAGGATTGCGCGTGCATTGCGCATGCGGCAATGCTCAAGCTGGCAACAGCAAACTGAAGTGTGCGAGTACAGAAAGAACGCGAGGTCATCCAACTCCTAGGCTACTCCGACTCGCTCGACTCCGGCAAAGAAGCCGGCGGCTTCCCCTTCACGGTACACTGCGTCTCGGCATCGAAGTAGAGAGTAGAACGCATAGGAGACGATCATGGCGAAGCAGGCCTTATGGGTGATGTTGAAGGCGAAGCCCGGCAAGGAAGCCGAGGTGGAAGCCTTTCTGAAGCAAGGCGCATCAATGGCGCTCGATGAGCCGAAGACCGTCACGTGGTACGGGGTGAAGATGGCACCGGGGACCTACGGCGTCTTTGACACCTTCGACGACGAGGCCGGTCGCGATGCGCACCTGAACGGCGCGATCGCCAAGGCGCTTATGGCCAAAGCGTCCGAGCTCTTTAGCAACGCAAGCGATCTCCGGATCGAGAGGATGGAGATCCTCGGGGCGAAGTAGACCTCGCTACTCCGCCACCTTTTCAACTGCCTCCATCACCCGCAGCAGATTCCCGCCTGCAATCTTCCGCATCTGCTCGCGCGTGTAACCGCGCTCGGCGAGTGCTGCGAAGATCTTCGGCATGTCCGCCGCGTTCTCGATTCCCTCCGGCAGAATCGGGAAGCCGTCGAAATCCGTTCCGATGCCCACATGATCGATTCCGGCGACCTTGGCGACGTGATCGATATGATCCACAACGCGCGAATATGGTGGCCGCTTCAGCGTCGCTGCGCGTTCGGCGTAGAATTCACGATCCACCGTCAAAGCAATCGAGTAGGGAACCGGCTCGCCGCGCTTCCGATATTCCGCTGTTCGAGCTTCGGTGATCGCATCGCGCTCGGCTGCGCTTGCGCTCCAGGTTTCACGCCACGCATCGTCCACGAAGCCTGTATAGAAGTTCACCATCACAATGCCATCGCTCGTCGCCACAGCGCGCAGCTGCTCGTCCGTCAGGTTTCTCGGAACGTCGGTCAGGGCGCGGGCGCTCGAGTGCGATGCAATTATTGGCGCATGCGTCGTTTCCAGAACATCCCAGAAGGTTTTGTCGGAGACGTGGCTTACATCCACCATCATCCCCAGCCGGTTCATCTCGCGAACAACCTCACGCCCAAAATGTGTGAGCCCGTTGTGGTGCAGTGCGTTCGCATCGTCCAAATCGCCCGAGCTGTCTGCCCACTCATTCGAGTTCGACCACGTGAGCGTCATGTATCGGACGCCCAGCCGGTGATACACGCGCAGCAGCGCAAGGCTGTTCTCGATCGAGTGCCCGCCCTCGAGGCCCAGCAGCACGCAAAACTTTCCTTCCGCATGCGCCCGCCGCACATCCTCGGCACGCAGGCCCAGCGCGAGCTCGCGCGGATGCTTTAGCAACTGCTTATAGACGCCGTCGATCAATTCCAGCGTGCGATGTGCATAGCGTCCGCGCCACTCGTCCGGCTGTACCCAGATTGCGAAGAACTCGGCGGATAAACCACCGTGCCGCGCCGACTCCGCGTTCAAGTGCCCGCCACGCAGCGGGCCGCAGAAGTCCCATCCCTCGTCGGTAAAGCGCTGCGGCGTATCCGCATGCCCGTCGATCACGATCATGTCCATCCACTCGTCAGCCAGCAGCGGCGTTCTCCTCTCGCACTCCACTCTCCGCGTTTCCACTCAGCTCCGCCCGCAGAATCGCGGCGGCGCACACTGCAATAAATACCGCGATGTCGCCGTAGATCCTTACCTCGAGTATCTGTCCGACGCTCAGCAGCATCAGCACCCATAGCGGCAGCAGAAGCACGCACGCACGGAGTCTCGGCGCCGAGATGAGGTCCCTT
>DASYBN010000074.1:0-2681 GCA_036500785.1 Acidobacteriaceae bacterium | reverse complement strand
GATGCCGCCACCAATGTCGAGGTGCCCGATCCCGAAGGCTCGTTGCGCGATGCAGACATCAGCGCCTACTACATCCTGCTCGATCTGCTGCGCATAGCAGATCCGGCGCACGTCACCTTTCTGGCCTGGCGCGAAAATCAGGGGCACGCAGTGCTCATCTCGCCGCGCGCGCCTGCCGGAAAGAGCGATGATGCTTCGCTCGATCTCTCCGCAGCCCTCGCAAAGTACGCCTAGAAAAATCTCTCAAAGAAGCCATCCGGTGATCTCGACTGAAGCCAACCGAAATGGAGAGATCTGCTGTCCCCCTCCAAATGAGCGATGCTCATTTCACTTCGACTTCAGCCGTCCCACCCTCCACCTGCCGCGCGCGAAACATCCCGAGCGTGTTGTAGCTCCACACCGGATCGCTCTTCTGGTCGAGCACGATCACGCCACCCTCGCCGCCCTTCAGCTTCGCGACCTCGCCGCGAATTACCTGTTCGGCCGCGGCGCTGGTGGTCATGCCTTTCATCTTCACCAGCGCGCAAATCTCTTTCGCTGCGTCCAGCCGGATAAAGTATTCACCCACTCCGGTCGCGGAGACTGCGCACGCGTCATTGGCTGCGTAGGTTCCTGCGCCGATCACCGGTGAATCGCCGACGCGTCCTGGCAGCTTGCCCTGCATCCCGCCAGTCGACGTGCCCGCGCTCACATCCCCGTGCACGTCGCGCGCGACCGCGCCCACAGTCCCGAAGCGATGGGCAAACGGCGCCACGCCATCGGATGTCACCATCGCGCGTGGTGTGGCCGGCACACCCGGAGGCCGAGGCGGAAGCGGCTTGCCCTGCGCGCGCAGGACGCCCAGCAACTCCTGCCAGCGCATCTCGGTGAAAAAGTACGAAGGCGGCATCTGCGGCAGATGCTGGCTGACGGCGAAGGCGTCCGCGCCCGGCCCCACCATCATCACGTAGGGCGAATGCTCCATCACCGCGCGTGCCAGCGCAATCGGATTTTTGGTCGCGCTCACGCTCGCCACCGAGCCCGCCTCCAGCGTCGCGCCATCCATGATCGCCGCATCCATCTCATTCCTGCCCTGTGCGTCGAATGCCGCGCCGCGCCCCGCGTTGAACAGCGGATCGTCCTCCAGCACTTCGATCGCTGCTTCGACAGCATCGATCGATCGGCCGCCCTTGCTGAGCACCGCCGCCCCGGCGTCCAGCGCGCGTGCCAGCGATGCGTGATAGGCTGTTGCTGCGTCCATGTGCAGCCACTCCTCTTCACCGCCGCCCCCATGAATTGCAATCGCCCATTTCGCCGCATGCGGAGGCGCCGTCTGAGCGAGCGCAGTGGTCGAACAACCAGCCAGAGAAAGCATCGCGAGCAGGAACGGAAACTTCATTCGAATAGGCAACTCTAGTCTCCTGCGCCTGCCATGGACGGCAGTGTCGCTGTATCCAGCGTCTGGATATGCAGCGCGCTCTCCAGCGCCGACGCCTCTGCGCTGCTCTTGAGCTGGATCGTGCGCGTCTCGCCCGGCAGCAGCGTGAATGCGTTGTCCGCGAGCGTGACGTCGTGATCGCCGAAGGAGATCCACACATCGCGCGCCAGCGTATCGGCGTGCAGTGTCAGCTCCAGACCATGCGTTCCCGCCGTCACATGCGCAGTGACCTTCGCCTGCGGCAGGCTCAGATCGCGCGCGGCACGGAAGTAGAGAAGATGGCGCGAGACAACTTTGCCCTCCACTTCCATCGTGAAAACAAGAAGCGTTTTCGCGGGATCGGCGCCCTTCAGCAGTGAATTGTCCGTGAGCGAGTTCACCCGTGTGCTCGACAGCGGCGTCATTGTCACAGACGTCGTCGTTTCCGAGAGCATCTGGCCATCGAAGCTCATCACCTGCATGTGCAGGTTTGCCGGCACAGGCGTGGTGCGGTCGTTGACTGCGTAAACGTTCGTCGTGCCGTCCTGCCGGATCGGCGCGATCAGCAGATCGTTGTAGAAGCGTCGCGCGTGAAACTGCAGCGCCTTCCACCTGCCGAAGAAGTCGATGCTGGCCCACGATGCTGCCGGCCAGCAGTCGTTGAGCTGCCAGTAGAGGGAGCCCATCGATCGCGGCCGGCTTGCGCGCAGATGCTCCGCCTCCAGCTCGATGGCCTGCGCCTGCATCATCTGGCTCAGGTAGACGAACGCCGGAAAGTCCTTTGGCTCGCCATAGTAGCGGCGAAGGTAGAGGAGCAGCCGGTCATTGCCGTTGCCGTTCGCAAACTTCTGGTGTGCGCGCATCACCGGCGAGTCCAGCGTCTGCTCCGCCGGCGTCGCGAAGGCGCGAACGGTCCGCATATCCGGAAGCGCCTCGAAGCCGTACTCGGAGACGAAGCGCGGCGTGTCCTTCAGATAATCCTCGATAGGCGCGGAGCCCGACCACACACTCCACGAGTGCACGTCGCCGTTGTCGTTGCTGTTCGCTTCCGTCTCGTGGTCCGCGCTCGGCGTGCTCGGCCAGTACGGCACCTCGGGATCGTGGACCGCAACGGTGCGCTTCAGGATGTCGTCGAAGAGCAGCATCATGCCGGTCTCGATCTTCGCGCGTTCTGCTGGCGAGATATTCTCCTTTAGCAGCATCCGGTCAGGCCACGCATCCCATCCGGTCTCGACTTCGTTGTTGCCGCACCACAACGTCAGGCTGGGATGATCGCGCAGCCGGT
>DASYBN010000073.1:0-18695 GCA_036500785.1 Acidobacteriaceae bacterium | reverse complement strand
CAAAACCCTCGACCAGGGCCAGCTCGAGCTCGTCAAATCCGGCAACCGCCAGCCCGTGCCCGTCACCACGCGCTACTACTCCATGAAGCAGCAGCGCTTCATCTTCAACGACACCACCGAGCAGCAGCGCGAGCACTTCCTCGCCGGCAAAATCTACTGGCTCAGCTCCGTCCTCGGCGGCAACGCTCCCGTCTGGCTCACCGACCCCCGCGACGCCCAGTACCTCAACACCACCACCATCGAACTCGCCAAAGCCGCGAGCACCCTCGCCGGCAAAGGCCTGCTCACCCTCACCACAGACGGCGCCTGGGCCACCGCAACCCCAAAGCTCACGGAGCAGCGCGAGCGCTTCGAAGCCGAAGTCCAGGACGCCCTCCAATTCATCAAGCCCAGCTTCAACGAAGACATGCGCGCCGGCCACACCAACATGTAGTTAGGAAAGGGAGCGAGTGAGGAGTCGGGAGCAACCCACACGACCCTCAACCCCTGTCATCCTGAGCGAAGCGCGCCAGCGCGAAGTCGAAGGATGCCCGTATTTGCCTTTGCCTTTCTGTCTGTCATCCCCGAAGGGGATTCTTTCTGTCTGTCATCCCCGAAGGGGATCTGCTCTTGCCTTTGCCTTATTCACTATTCACTACTCACCCACTCACCCAACCCCCTCCACACTCCCTCCTCCACCGCCACTCCCAGCCGCATACTCTCCTCACGCACGCGCATCGTCCCCTCGCCCGGATACCGCACAACACCGCCCGCCTCAACCGGCGACGCCGCATGCAGCGCGTCAATCGCTCCCTGCGCAATGCGGTCCAACTCATCCATTGAACTAATCGCCGACGGCGCCATCGCCACAAACACCTGAGACTGCCCAACCTCCGCCAGCGGATCGCTCGCAATCTCATGCGTCGCGCGCCCATCCGCCAGCATCGCCGCCAGCACATCCAGCACAAACGCCAGCCCCGACCCCTTCCACAACCCAATCGGCAGCGCGCGCTGCGTCCGCTCAATCGCCGCCGGATCACGCGTCAGCTCGCCGCGCTCATCGAACCCGCCCGGGAAGGGAAGCAGCTCCCCGCGCTCGCGATACGCCGCCAGCGTGCCATACGAAAACTGCGACATCGCCATATCCAGCACAATCGGCGCGCTCTCACCCCAGCGCACAGGTTCGCCGGGAACCCCGCCGCCAGCTCGCTCACGCCGCGGCACCGCCACTACCAGCGGATTATTCCCCACAGCCGGCGTCGTCGCTCCCCACGGCGGCAGATTCGGCAGCGTATTCGTCCAGCACATCGCCGCAAACCCCGCCTCCGCCGCCTGCCAGCCGAAGCTCCCGCCGCGCATCCAGTGCGTCGTGTCTGCCAGCGCCACCACGCCCACGCCGTTCTCGCGCGCCAGTTCCATCGCCCGTCCCATCGCCGCATGCGCCGCAAGATTGCCCGGCCCGCGATTACCTCGCCACCGCTCCAGCGCACCAAAGCTCGCCACACACTCCGGCCGCGCACTCACATCGATTCGCCCCAGCCGAATCATCTCCGCCATTCTCGGCAGGCGCGCGATCCCATGCGTACGCACACCATCACGATCTGTCTCCGCAATCAACCGCGCAGCCAGCGCCGCTCGCTCGCCAAACCCCAGCGCATCCAGCACACGCTCCACACGCGCACGCAGCTCCTCAAACGGCACCCGCATCATCCACTCATTACACCGCATTACCGAAGCGATCTGCGCTTGTCATGCTGAGCGAAGCGAAGGACCCCCGCATTTGTCTTTCCCCACCCACACCCCGTCATCTCGACCGAAGCACGCGCACCAGCACGCGGGCCCCCGATTCCGCCGGCCCCCCAACCGCTGTCATCCTGAGCGAAGCGCGCAGCGCGCAGTCGAAGGATCCCCGTATTGGCCTTTGCCTTTGCTTTTGTCGCTCCTCTGAATTCCACCCAACGCTAAACTGACCGTGGCGACCCCGCCAAAATCCCTTCCCACGAGGCCGAACCGCTTGCGCCCGCGTCTTCACCGCATCATCGCTGCAATCGCCTGCCTCGCGGCCGCATCCGCCGGCGCGCAACGGCCCGCCAAAGCATCGCCAAGCCCCACCGTCAACGCGGTCATGCTCAGCGACCTCCACTTCGATCCCTTCTTCGACCCCGCCAAGCTCTCCGAGCTGCGCGACAACCCCATCGCCGCCTGGCCCTCCATCCTTTCCAAGCCCGACTCCGCCACGCGCGCCACCACCTTCGCCGAGCTCCAAAGCGGATGCCAGATCCGGGGCACCGACTCGCCCTGGCCGCTCGTTCTGGCCAGCCTCCGCGAAGCCAAACAGCAGCAGCCCGCGCCGCTCTTCGTCACCGTCAGCGGCGATCTCCTCGCGCACGGATTCATCTGCAAGTACCGCAAGCTGAACCCCACAGCAACCCCGGCCGCGGCCTCCGCGTTCGCCGCCAAGACCATCGCCTTCCTCGCGCAACAACTCCACATCGCCTATCCCTCCGCGCCCATCTACTTCGCGCTCGGCAACAACGACTCCGGCTGCGGCGACTACCTCGAAACCCCCAATAGCGACTTCCTCAAGTCCGCCGCCACCACCCTCGCCGCCGATCTCCCCGACGCCGACCGCGCCAGCTTCACCGAGTCCTTCACCCACCTCGGCGACTACACTCTCCTGCTCCCCGCGCCGATCCACAACAGCCGCCTCATCGTTCTCCAGAACATCTTCGAGTCCGCGCACTCCAAAGCCTGCAACGGCGAATCCAACGCCACCCCCGCCGAAGAACAAATTGCATGGCTCCGCAAGCAGCTCACCGGCGCACGCGCGAACAATGAGCAGGTCTGGGTCATGGCCCACATCCCGCCCGGCGTCGACATCTACACCACCTACCACCGTTATCTCTTCGCGCCCGGCGAGGCCTGCAGCGCCAAGCAGACCCTCATGTACCTCACCAGCGGCGCACTCGGCGACACCATCGCCGCCTTCGGCGACATCGTTCGCCTCGCCCTCTTCGCCCACACCCACATGGACGAGATCAAGCTCCTCACTCCCACCGACGGCAACACCGCGCTCGCCGTCCCCGCCAAGCTCGTCCCCTCCATCTCGCCCATCAACGGCAACGATCCATCCTTCATGGTCGCGCAGGTCTCACCCCAGACCGCAACGCTCAAGGACTACGAGGTCTACGCCGCCGCCAACGCACAAGGCGAACACTGGAACCTCGAGTACCGCTACTCGGACGTCTACCATCTGCCCGACTTCTCCGCAAAGTCCGTCGACCAGCTAACCTCTACCCTCATCGCCGACAAGACCGGAGAAGACGAAACCAGCCGCGCCTACGAGCGCTACTTCCTCGCCGGCGGCGGCGCCTTCGCCGCCCTCGGCCTGCAGCGCCTCTGGCCCGAGTACAGCTGCTCCCTCCGCGAGCTCGACCCCACAGCCTTCCACCGCTGCATGTGCCCCACCACAACCTCTTCACCGCACTAGCACGCGCAGCAGCACGCAGCCACCGATTCCGCATTCCGCGATCCCGCCAACCCGCCAACCCTCAACCCGCCAACCACGGTTATCCCGCAATCCCGCAACCCGCCAACCACTGTCATCCTGAGCGAAGCGCGAAGTCGAAGGATCCCCGTATTGGCCTTTGCTGTTGTAGTTGCTCTTGCCCTTTCTTTCTGTCATCCCCGAAGGGGATCTGCCTTTGTCTTTGCCTTTGCCTTATTCACTATTCACTACTCACTACTCACCCGACCCACTCCTTAACTCCTCCTGCTACCATTTCCCTCTCGCGCCTTCTCCCTGAGATCGCGCCGAAAGCACGCATGACCACACCCGGCACACGCCTCCGCGAAGCAGTCCAACAAGAGCAGCCGCTCCAGATCGTCGGCGCCATCAACGCTTTCCACGCGCGCCTCGCCGAGCGCTCCGGCTACCGCGCCGTCTATCTCTCCGGCGGCGGCGTCGCCGCAGGCTCCCTCGGCATCCCTGACCTCGGCATCTCCACCCTCGACGACGTCCTCACCGACGTCCGCCGCATCACCGACGTCTGCACACTCCCTCTGCTCGTCGACGCCGACACCGGCTTCGGCGGCGCCTTCAACATCGCGCGCACCATCCGCTCGCTCATCAAGGCCGGAGCCGCCGGCTGCCACATCGAAGACCAGGTTGCCGCCAAGCGCTGCGGCCACCGCCCCGGCAAGCAGATCGTCCCCAGCGACGAGATGGTCGACCGCATCAAAGCCGCCGTCGACGCCCGCACCGACCCCAGCTTCGTCATCATGGCCCGCACCGACGCCCTCGCCTCCGAAGGATTGCAAGCGGCTCTCGACCGAGCTGCAGCCTGCGTCCAGGCCGGCGCCGACATGATCTTCCCCGAAGCCGTCCGCGAACTCCCCCACTACCGCGCCTTCGCTGACCGCACGCACGCGCCCATCCTCGCCAACCTCACCGAGTTCGGTGCCACCCCGCTCTTCACCCTCGACGAACTCCGCTCCGTCAACGTCGCCCTCGCGCTCTATCCACTCTCCGCCTTCCGCGCCGCCAACGCCGCCGCGCTCCGCGTCTACGAAACCATCCGCCGCGACGGCACCCAGCGCGCCGTCGTCGACACCATGCAGACCCGCGCCGAGCTCTACGACTTCCTCGACTACCACTCCTACGAACAAAAACTCGACGAGCTCTTCGCCAAAGAAAAACCGCCGTCCTGAATCCACCCACGGTGTCATCCTGAGCGAAGCGTCACAACGTGACGCGCAGTCGAAGGATCCCCGCATTCCACGATCTCCGCACCACCGCCACCTTCACCACCGAGACCACACATGCCCACCACCGAACAAACACCCCCCGCCTTCAAACCCAAAAAATCCGTCGCGCTCTCCGGCGTCGCCGCCGGCAACACCGCGCTCTGCACCGTCGGCCGCACCGGCAACGACCTCCACTACCGCGGCTACGACATCTACGACCTCGCCGCGCGCGCCGAGTTCGAAGAGGTCGCCTATCTCCTGCTCTACGGCAAGCTCCCCACACGCGCCGAGCTCGACGCCTACAAGCAGCGCCTCCGCAGCCTCCGCGGCCTGCCCGCCGGCGTCAAGACTGCACTCGAGCAGCTCCCGCCCTCCACGCACCCGATGGACGTCCTCCGCACCGGCGTCAGCGTCCTCGGCGCGCTCGAGCCCGAGCCGCACCTCGACAACCTCACCCACGCGCCCGCCACCGCGCTGCCCATCGCCGACCGCCTCATGTCGTCGCTCGGCGGGATGCTCCTCTACTGGCACCACTTTGCTACGTCCGGCAAGCGCATCGAGGTCGAGACAAACGACGACTCCATCGGCGGCCACTTCCTCCATCTCCTGCACGGCAAACCACCCAGCGCAGAGTGGGTGCACGCCATGAACGTCTCGCTCATCCTCTACGCCGAACACGAATTCAACGCCTCCACCTTCACCGCGCGCGTGATCGCCGGCACCGGCTCCGATACTTACTCCGCGATCACCGGCGCTATCGGCGCACTCAAAGGCCCCAAGCACGGCGGCGCCAACGAGGTCGCCCTCGAAATCCAGCAGCGCTACACCTCACCCGACGAAGCCGAGCGCGACATCCGCGCCCGCGTCGAACGCAAAGAGGTCATCATCGGCTTCGGCCACCCCGTCTACACCCTCTCCGACCCGCGCAACGTCGTCATCAAAAAGATCGCGCACGACCTCTCCGCCTCCGCCGGCGACCTCGCCATGTACAACGTCGCCGAGCGCCTCGAGTCCGTCATGATGGACGCCAAGCGCATGTTCCCCAACCTCGACTGGTTCTCCGCCGTCGCCTATCACGTCATGGGCATCCCCACCGCAATGTTCACGCCCATCTTCGCCATTGCCCGCACCTCCGGCTGGTCGGCCCACATCATCGAGCAGCGCACCGACGGCAAAATCATTCGTCCGGCAGCTAACTATACCGGCCCAGAGGATCTGGAGTTCGTGCCGATCGAGGAAAGAGTGTGAGTCTCTCGGAGGACTACCTTTCTATATCCGTCGGGTTTGTGGCTATTCTGATCAGCCTGTTTGGCGAGAAGTTCTACTGGGCCAAAGGACCGTGGGGAATTGGATCTCGCGCACCTACTTGGGCCGGCAAATTGCTGTTCGCCGTTGTCGGCCTCTGCTTTTTGTCGACGGGTTTCTACAACCTGTTCTGTTCTTAAGAGTTCGATATGTCATCCCACATCTCCAACACCCGCCCGCCCTTCGACCAGGTCCTCGTCGACATCGTCGACTACGTCCGCAACTACAACATCACCAGCACGCTCGCCTACGAAACCGCGCGGTACTGCCTGCTCGACACGCTCGGCTGCGGCCTGCAGGCGCTCGACTTCCCCGCCTGCACCAAGCTCCTCGGCCCCGTCGTTCCCGGCCTCACCATGCACAACGGCGCGCGCGTCCCCGGCACCAGCTACGAGCTCGACCCCGTCCAGGCCGCCTTCAACATCGGCGCCATCATCCGCTGGCTCGACTTCAACGACACCTGGCTCGCCGCGGAATGGGGCCACCCCTCCGACAACCTCGGCGGCATCCTCGCCGTCGCCGACTGGCTCTCGCGCAACGGCAAACAGCTCACCATGCGCGATGTATTGACATCAATGATTCAGGCGCACGAGATCCAGGGCTGCCTCGCGCTCGAGAACTCCTTCAACAAAGTCGGCCTCGATCACGTCGTCCTCGTTAAAGTCGCGAGCACCGCCGTCGTCGCTAATCTCCTCGGCCTCACCCGCGAGCAAATGCTCAACGCCGTCTCGCTCGCCTGGGTCGACGGTCAATCCCTTCGCACCTACCGCCACGCGCCTAACACCGGCTCACGCAAATCCTGGGCCGCCGGCGACGCGACCTCCCGCGCCGTCCGTCTCGCGCTCATCGCCCAAACCGGCGAGATGGGCTACCCCAGCGTCCTCACTGCAAAAACCTGGGGCTTCTACGACGTCAGCTTCCGCGGCAAGGAATTCAAATTCCAGCGCCCCTACGGCAGCTACGTGATGGAGAACGTTCTCTTCAAAATCTCCTTCCCCGCCGAGTTCCACTCCCAAACCGCCGTCGAGGCCGCCATCACGCTTCACAAACAACTCGCCGACCGCGGCCTCACCGCTGACAAAGTCTCCCGCGTCATCATCCGCACCCACGAAGCCGCCATCCGCATCATCGACAAGCAGGGCCCGCTCTCCAACCCCGCCGACCGCGACCACTGCATCCAGTACATGGTCGCCGTCCCTCTGCTCTACGGCCGCCTGCGCGCCGAAGACTATGAAGACACCGTCGCATCCGACCCGCGCATCGACCAACTCCGCGCAAAAATCATCTGCGCCGAAGACCCGCAGTTCACCGCCGACTACCACGACCCCGCGAAGCGCTCCATCGCCAACGCGCTCACCCTCGAGATCACCGACGGCACCGTGCTCCCCGAAGTCGTCGTCGAGTACCCCATCGGCCACCGCCTCCGCCGCGCCGAAGGCATCCCTCTCCTCCTCGACAAATTCCGCACCAACCTCGCCCGCCGCTTCGACGCCGCCCAGCAACAGCGCATCCTCTCTGCATCCTCCGACCAATCCAAACTCGAAGCTATGCCCGTCGACGACTACGTCAGCCTCTACGTCGTCTAGCCAACGACGTCAGCCTCTACTTGCCCGAACTTTTTTCGACCTGTCGTCCTGAGGAACGAAGCGACGAAGGACCCCCGCATTTTGCCCGGTGCGCAACAACACTCTCAGAAAACCAACCCACCATCACCCACTATCCTGACCCTATGAATCACGCAGCAGCACCCGACCCCGCCGCCCTACTCGCCATCGCTCTCGAAGAAGCCCGCACCGGCCTCGCCGAAGGCGGCATCCCCATCGGCGCCGCCATCTTCCACACCGACGGAACCCTCATCAGCCGCGGCCGCAACCGCCGCGTCCAGCACTCAGATCCCGCGATCCATGCCGAGACCGACGCCTTCCGCCGCGCCGGCCGCCAGCGCAGCTACCGCGACCTCATCATGGTCACCACACTCGCGCCCTGCTGGTACTGCAGCGGCCTCGTCCGCCAGTTCGGCTTCGGCAAGCTCATCGTCGGCGAATCCCGCACCTTCCAGGGCGGCATCGACTGGCTCCGCGGGCTCAACATCGACGTCATCGACCTCGACTCACCCGACTGCTTCACCCTCCTCAACACCTTCATCACCGCCCACCCCGAAATCTGGAACGAAGACATCGGCATCGACTAATCGACCCGCAGCCCCGTGATCCACGTCATCTCGACCGGAGCGCGCAGCGCGGAGCGGAGAGACCCCTGTATTGGCGCGTGCCCTTGCCTTTCTTTCTGTCATCCCCGAAGGGGATCTGCTTCTCCCTCGCCCACAACCCCGTCATCTCGATCGCCGCGCGCACCAGCAGCCCCAGCAATACACCGTCATCTCGACCGAAGTCTCGCGCAGCGAGACGCAGCGGAGAGACCCCCGCATTTGCCTTTGTCCTTGCCCTTGCTTTTCTTGCTGTCATCCCCGAAGGGGATCTGCTTCTCCCGCGGCCGCCACAACCCGTCATCTCGACCGGAGCGCGCAGCGCGTAGCGGAGAGACCCCTGTATTTGTTTTTGCCTTTGCTTTTACTTTTACTTTTGCCTTGCCGCTGCCTTTGCCTTTGCCTTTGCCTTTGCCTTTGCCTTTGCCTTATTCACTATTCACTATTTCACTATTTCACTACTCACTACTCCCTCACCCCCTCGTCAACTCCGCAATCAACTCCTTTTCCCCCGGCCACTTCGCCACCAGCTCCGCCCTCGCCGCACTCCGATAATCCGCAAACTCAAATCCCGGACTCACCGTACACCCCAGCAGCGCCCATCCAACTCCAGGCTCTCGTTCCGAAACCGACGGCAACAACCTCGACCCCTGCAACACACCCCGCGGCACCACCACCTGCGGCCGCTCGCCCGCGCGGAGATCATCCCCAAGCACAACGCGCTTACTGCTCCCATCCGGAAACAGCTGCAGCATCTCCACCGCATCGCCCGCGTAATGATGAAATATTTCGTCGCTCGCCAGCACATGCATCTCGCTGAACGTCCCTCGCTCGAGCAGGTAATAGATCGCCGTCCCAGTCCGCCGCAGCTCCTCATCGCGCGCATCCGGAAACGCCTCCACCGCGACCCACTCGCTCGCCTCATACGTCCGCACGAACCATCCGCCCTCACGCGGATGCGGCCACAATCCCAGCAGCTGCTTCACCTCTTCCGCCGTCAATCTTTCTCGCATTTCACCTCTCATCGAAACTCCTGCTCACGCTATCCTGAACGCTACCACCGCACAATCTTGCACCAGAAGGGGTCCGCCGCCTGAGCATGCGCAGCCGTCTCGAAACCTACTTCCGTTTCGCCGAGCACAGCACCAACTGGCGCACCGAAATCCTCGCCGGCCTCACCACCTTCATCACGATGGCCTACATCATCTTCGTCAACCCGTCGATCTTGGCGGAGACGGGCATGCCCATCGCGGCCGTCACCATCGCCACCTGCCTCTGCGCCGCCTTCGGCTCCATCGTCATGGGCGCGCTGGCCAACTACCCGCTCGCCCTCGCGCCCGGCATGGGCCTCAACGCCTACTTCACCTACACCGTCGTCAAAGGCATGGGCGTGCCCTGGCAGACCGCGCTCGGAGCCGTCTTTCTCTCCGGCGTCATCTTTCTTTTGCTCACCTTCGGTGGCATCCGTCAGCGCCTGCTCGCCGCCATCCCGTATCAACTCCACGCCGCCGTCGCCGGAGGCATCGGCCTCTTCATCGCATTCATCGGCCTGCGCAACGCCAACATCATTGTCCCCAGCCCCGCGACCACCATCACCCTCGGCAACCTGCACGCACCCACCACGCTGCTCGCCCTCTTCGGCATCGTTTTAATCGCGATCCTGCAAGCCTTTCGCATCCGCGCTGCCATGCTCATCGGCGTGCTCGGCACCATGCTTCTCGGCATCGCCTGCGGCCAGGTCCACTGGCATCCCATGTCGTTCTCGCCGCTCGCCCTCCGCGACACCGCCTTCCATCTCGACATCCGCGGCGCACTCCACCTCAACGCCCTCGAGATCATCTTCGTCTTCCTCTTCGTCGACCTCTTCGACAACATCGGCACCCTCGTCGCCGTCACCGAGCGCGCCGGCCTCATCGCCGCCGACCACACCATCCCGCGCCTCGATCGCATCTTCTTCGCCGACGCGACATCCACCGTCGTCGGCTCGCTCGCCGGCACCTCCACCGTCACCAGCTACATCGAAAGCGCATCCGGCGTCGCCGTCGGCGGACGCACCGGCGTCACCGCCATCGTCACCGGCCTACTCTTCCTCCTCGCCATCTTCGTCGCTCCCGTCGTCGGAGCCATCCCCACCTTCGCCACCTCGCCCGCACTCATCCTCGTCGGCGCGCTCATGGTCGCCTCCGCCGCACGCATCGACTGGGACGAGCCCCGCATCGCCATCCCCGCGTTCCTCACCATCCTCACCATCCCACTCACCTACTCCATCGCCACCGGCCTCTCCTTCGGCATCATCTCGTTCGCCCTCCTCGAGCTCGTCACCGGCCGCGGCCGCCGCCAGCACTGGATGCTCTATTTCCTCGCCACCCTCTTTCTCCTGCGCTTCATCTACCTCCACACCGCGTAGAATTTGGTGTTGCCAAACCCCTGTCATCCTGAGCGAAGCGCCGCAGGCGCGCAGTCGAAGGATCCCCGTATTTGCATTTGCTGTTGCTTTTGCTTTTCTTTCTGTCATCCCCGTAGGGGATCTGCTGTTGCGCTTACTATTGCCACGACCCGACCCAGCCCGTGTCATCCTGAGCGAAGCGCCCTAGGCGCGTAGTCGAAGGATCCCCGTATTTGCCTTTGCTGTTGCCTTTGCCTTTCTTTCTGTCATCCCCGAAGGGGATCTGCTGTTGCGTTTACCTTTGCCACGCCCCCAACCCTGTCATCCTGAGCGAAGCGCGCAGCGCGCAGTCGAAGGATCCCCGTATTTGCCTTTGCCTTACCCCTTACCCTCTACCCCTTACCCTCTAAGAACCGCATCTCAACCACCGAAGGAGAAATCCCATGGATCGCAGCGCATCAGCCATCTGGCACGGCGGCTTGAAAGACGGCAAAGGAACCATCAGCACCCAAAGCGGAACGCTCCACGACGCGCAATACAGCTTCAGCACGCGCTTTGAAAACGGCGTCGGCACCAACCCCGAAGAGCTGATCGCCGCCGCGCACGCCGGCTGCTTCACCATGGCGCTCAGCGGCCAGCTCACCAGCGTCGACCACGCGCCCGACTCCATCGAGACCACAGCGGTCGTCACCATGGAAAAAACCGAGGACGGCCCCACCGTCACAAAAATTCACCTCACCACACGCGCCCGCGTCCCCAACATCGAGCGCGACAAATTCGACGAACTCGCCAAGAAAGCCAAAGAAGGCTGCCCCATCTCCCGCCTCCTTAAAGCCGCAGAGATCACCCTCGACGCGCAGCTCGTCTAAGCGCGCTTCTCACGATAGCGAGGCCTGCACAAACGTGCAGGCCTTCGCCTTTTACAGATAACTCAACCACCACTCGCGACGTCGCGCCTTCACCCCGGCGAACCATCGGCACGGCAGATACAGCGCAGCCACCACCGCAATCCAGATCAGGTACACAACCGTCAGCGAATACGTTGCCTGCGGCGGCCCCGGCACAAACGGCGTCGGAGCCGTCACGTGCACCGTATGCATCACGAACATCACATCCAGCAGCGCCAGGATGTGAATCGTATAGAAGTGCAGCACGTAATAGAAGAACGGCACGCGCCCATACACCTCAACCACGCCCAGCGCCCTCAGCATCCATCGCCGCTCCAGCGCATAATCACCCACCGCAAACAGCAGCAGCAGCACGCCCAGCGTCACACAGCAATACTGCAGCGACGGCGGATACTTCGTCACATCGAAGAACGACATCGTGGTCCGCGCCGCCGACCCGAGATGCTGAAAGCGATCCGGATCGCCATACACATTCGTGAATCGCAGCAGCGCAAACACCGTCAGCGCGAGCGCTCCCATCTGCACGCTCACCCGCCGCCGCCGCGCCGCAGGCATCAGCACCACCACGCCAAATGCATATCCCAGCGCCATCACGCCGCTCCACGGCAGCACCGGATACACATCCAGAATCCAGAGCTGGCCATGATTCACGAAACCTCCCGGCGCGACCAGCAGCTTCCACAGCCCGCTGAAATGTCCTAACTGATTCGCATTCACCCCATCCAGCAGGTTGTGCAGCAGCACAATCGCAAACCCATACACCGCCACACACCACGTAGGCAGAAACTGCAGCGCCGCCAGCACAATCATGCTCGCGCCAATCGCATAGATCACCTGCAGAAAATGGAAGTGATACGTGAAGAAAAGTCCGAAGCTCACCACCGCAATCTCTACAAAGATCAGCCACAGCCCGCGCGTGACCAGCCGCTTCGCCATGAACGTCTTCGACCGTCCACGCTGCCGCTGCAGATAGATCGACGTTCCCGCCAGCGCCACAAACCCCGGCGCGCACAGATGCGTGATCCAGCGCGTGAAGAACAGCGCAGGCCACGAGTGCATTGGATCCGTCGCGTCCACCCCAGCATTCGAAAAGAAATCCCGCGTATGATCCAGCGCCATCACGATCATGATCAGACCGCGCAGCAGATCGACCGCCGCAATCCGGCGGGTCAGCGTACCTTCGTTGCTTGCGGGTGCAGCGGCAGACACAATCATGCGTCGCTCACTTCATCAGGAGACTGAATGCAGCGAGTCTACATCGAGCGCGCGTGACATGCGCCCTCTAGTGCGGCGCTATCTAATGCGCGTGGCTGTGCGCATGCCCGTGATGCGAGTGCCCGTCGATCACATCTGGCGTCGGCGGTTGGCTGCATCCGTCCACGGTCGCGCAGTCCGTCACCTCCAGCTGAATCGTCGTATGGCTGATCCCGAAGTGATCCCTCAGCTGATGATTCAACCGCTCCAGCACCGACTCGCACTCGCTCAGCGGCATCTCCACCACCTGCACATGGCTCGCCAGCGCATGCGACTGCGCCGTCAAGCTCCACACATGCAGATCGTGCACGCCCACCACGCCCTCAACCGTCTGCATCGCCGCGCGAATCTCGTTCAGGTCCACCGTGCGCGGCGTCCCCTCCAGCAGGATATGCAGCGTCTCGCGCACAATCGACACCGAGCTCCACAAAATCATCGCCGCAATCAGCAGCGACAGCAGCGGATCGATCCACTGCAAACCCGTAACCCGAATCAGCAAACCGCCCACAATCACCGCGGCCGTCGAAATCGTATCGCCCAGCATGTGCAGGAACACGCTGCGAATATTCACATCGCGCGAAAACCTCCACAGCAGCGCCGCGATCATCCCATTCATCACCACGCCCGCCGCCGCGACAATCATCATCACGCTCGGCTGCACGCTCACCGGCGCCGCAAAGCGATGAATCGCCGCCACCGCCAGCCACACCGAAAGCAGAATCAGCGTGAGCGCGTTCACAAATCCCGCCAGCACACCCGCGCGCTGATACCCGAACGTTCTCTCCTCCGTCGCCGGACGCGTCTGCAGATACACCGCAAAGAAGCTCAACGCCAGCGCCAGAAAGTCCGACACATTGTGCCCAGCCTCCGACAGCAGCGCGAGCGAATGCGCGCGCAGGCCAAAGACAAAGGTCGCGAGAATGTACAGGAACGTGAGCGCCAGCGACAGCTTCAGAATCCGTTGCATCGCGGCGTTCGGCTGCCCGTGACTATGCACACTTCCATTGTATCGATGCGCCATTCGAGATACGAGAGACGACACACCCTGCACCTCCGCATCTAAACCCCCGGAGACGCGTAGGCCCCTATGAAAGTTCGGCAGATATCCGCACACGGCCATCAATTCACACGGCTTGGCCTGTTCAACTGCTATCTCGTTCGCGAGAGCGATAGCTTCACCCTTATCGACACCACTCTCGCCGGCGGCGCGCGCCGCATCATCGACGCCGCACACCGTATTGCGATGGAACCGATCGAACGCCTGCTGCTCACGCACGCGCACAGCGACCACATCGGCTCGCTCGATGCTCTGGCCGCAACCCTCGGCCAGCCGCAGGTCGCCATCGGCGCACGCGAGGCGCGGTTGCTGCCCAAAAAACCCGCGCAGGACCGCTCGCTCGATCCCGGCGAACCGCAGTGCAAAGTCAAGGGCGGCTTCCCCGGCGCAGCCACCGCGCCCACCCATCTGCTCAACGACCGCGAACTCTACGGTTCACTCCGAGTCATCTTCACGCCCGGCCACACGCCCGGCCACATGAGTTACTTCGATGAGCGCAACGGCACGCTCTACGCCGGCGACGCTCTCGTAACCGTCGGTGGCGATGTGCACGTCAGCGGCTTCGGCCCGTGGTTCTTCCCGCTGCCCGCGATGGCCACATGGCATCGCCCCACCGCACTCGCCAGCGCCCGCAAACTTCTCGACCTCCCCATCCGCGTCTACGCCGCCGGCCACGGCCGCCTCGTCGAAGGCGGCCCCAACCTCCTCCGCGACGCCATCCGCCGCGCCGAATCCAAGCTCAAGACTTAGGGGGGCGAGGACTAGCCAGTAGCCAATGGTTGGGTTGGTGGTTGGTGGTTAGTAGTTAGTAGTTAGTAGTTAGTAGTTAGTAGTTAGTAGTTAGTAGTTAGTAGCTAGTGGTTGGTAGGGGGTAGCGCTCAAGAAACACTGTCATCTCGACCGAAGTCTCGCGCAGCGAGACGCAGCGGAGAGACCCCCGTATTTGTCTTCGCTTCTGCTTTTGCTCTTGCTTTTCTTCCTGTCATTCCCGAAGGGAATTGCTTTTGCTTTGGCCGTTGCCTTTTCTCTTAACTCCCAAACCCGCAACTCAAAACTGAACGGAACTGCATTTGCCTTATTCACTACTCACTATTCACTATTCACTCCCACCTAATAACACCGCTGATAAATCCGCGAAATCCGATCGTGCCACGCCAGCCGGTCATCATCCATCCACGCCCACAGCAGCCCCAGGCCAAGCGGGCACGCCGCGAGCAGCGCAGCCAGGATCCGCCGCCGCATCGCGCGCCGCGTCGGGCTCTGCTCCGCAAACGTGCACAGCGCAATCCGCGCATACCGCATCCCCGGCGTCGATTCGTTCAGCGAGAAGAACAGCACCTGATACAGCAGCGCCGCAACCGCCAGCGTGAACACTACCGCCGCTCCCATCGACGGCCGCGACATCGCCTGCAGCCGAGGACCCGAGATCCACGCCACAACCGTCGCGAACCCAACCACCGCCACGCCGATCAAACACGCATCTACCGCCGCCGCCATCAGCCGTCGCGAAATCGACGCCGGGTCCACCAGGTGCGCCGCCCTCGCCGCCTCACGCCCTGCGATCACCGCCGCCGTAGGCGCAGCATCGAGCAGCATTCCCTGCCACACCGGCGCCGCCGTCACCGTCTCCTCCTGCGCCGCCGGCGCGGTTGAGATCTGCTCCGCGTCCACTTCAAAGATCCGCAGCTGCGGCTCCGCCGGAAGCTCGTCCCGCAACGGCCCCTCCGCCAGCCGCGGACGCGCCTTGCGCGACGCCACCAGCTCCCGCGGAAACTCAATCAAATTCGCCGGCAGCGGCTGCGTCTCGATCACGTGATCCGCAAAGTCCGGCGCGCGCCGAAACGCAATCTCCTGCTCCAACTCCTCGAGCTCCTCATGCTCGCTCTGCCCCATCTCCTGCGCAAACCTCCGCGCACTCGCGATCACCGGGCTCGGAGGCAACGCCGCAAAATCGTCATACAGCCGCACCGTCAGCCCACCTGTCGTAATTTCCTTCACCGCCGCGGACGCGAACTCCTGCACCTCCGGCTCGGCGAACAGATCTCCACTCTCCGCCGCTCGCGCCTTCGCTTCACGCTCCGCATGCGACCAATGCGTCTGCGTGCTCTCGACCGGCCGCTGCTCCCACTCGAACACCTCGTCCGCCCGCCACGCCACCTCTCTGACTTGCTGACTCGCTGACTCGCTGACTCGCTCTCCCGCCGACTCGCTCTCCCTCAGCTCTTCCAGCAGCTGCATCTGCGCTTCAGCAATGGCGTCCGCATTCCGCGCCGCAATCTCCGCCTCCGCACGAGCCTGCTGCAGAGCGCGCTCGGCTTCCGCCGCCAGAAAGTCGCGATAGCTCTGCGTCTGCGCATACCGCGCCCGCACCGTATCGCGCACCAGCGACACACCACGACGCGCATCGCGCTCCCTCTGCGCGCGCTCCATCCGCAGCGCCTCGTCACGAGCTGCTTCGCTTGCCTGCGCCCCTGCCCGCCGGTTACGATGCGCTGCCACCCGCGCCGCAGCCGCCTCCCGCAACGACGCCGCGCCCGTATCAAACAGCAGCGGATTCGCATCCGTCCGCGTGCGCCCATCGGTCCCGGTGGCCAGCAGGCCCTGCGTTGCCATCTGCTCTCCCGCCGAACACTCAGCCGATCCCTGCATCCCCGAAGCCTCTATGCCGCGCCGCAACTCCCTGCGGCGTCCATCGTCTAATCTCAAGTCTGTGACTCGTTGCGCCTCACCCTCAGAACGGAGTCCACGGAGTGGGCGTTCGCAAACGCATCGAGCCGTACTGTTCCTATCTATCATCCTGCCACTCGCGGGTCTTCCACATCCCGTGATTGCGCAGGTGTCGAATCTGACACCTCCGCCCGCCGCCACAAACCTTCCTGACGAACCGCTCCCTGACCTCCCGCAGGTCCCGCGCGCCACGCCCCTTCCGCCCGAAAAGCCTCCCGCAAAAATCTCCTGGGACGCCGACACCCAATCCAAGCACGGCAGCGTCTATCTGCTCGCCGGCAACGTCGACGTCACCTCCGGCGACCACGAGCTGCGCGCCGACACCATCTCCTACAACGAGGACACGCACGTCGCCACCGCCACCGGCCACGTCCGCCTCACCGGCGGCGACAACGACGAGTACCTCGAAGCCTCGCGCGCCGAATACAACCTCAAAACCGGCACCGGCCGCTTCTACGACGTGCACGGCTCCGTCAGCTCGCACGGTGAAGCCGGGGCCCCCGGCGGACGTTCTTCGTCCGGTGGGGTGAAAGCCACAACACCCGAGCCCTCCGGCAAGACCGGTCTCGTCACGCCCAACCCGTTTCTCTTCTCCGGCCGCCTCGTCATCAAGACCAGCCCGCGCGACTACGACATCTACGACGGCTCCGTCACCAGCTGCGCTCTCCCGCGCCCCGACTGGCTGCTCTCCGCCGGCCATCTCTCCATGAACGAGAACAGCGCGCACGCCAGCAACTCCGTCTTCCGTCTGCTCGGCGTTCCGCTGCTCTTCCTCCCTTACGTCACCCATCCCATCAACACCGAGCAGCGCCAGAGCGGCATCCTCGTCCCTGAAATCGGCCAGTCCAGCACCAAGGGCTGGATCATCGGCGAGCAGTACTACCAGACCCTCGGCCGTTCCGCCGACCTCACCGCCGGCCTGCTCTACTACTCGCTCCGCGGCTACTCCGAAATGGCCACCTTCCGCGCCCGCGGCCGCGGCGACAACTTTTTCCAGGCGCACTTCTCCGCGCTGCAGGACCGCGGCTACACCCCCACCGGCGGAACCTACACCAACCAGGGCGGCGAAGACGTCACCGCCGCCTTCCGCAAACAGCTCCACCCCAACACCCGCTTCGTCGGCGACGGCGAGTACCTCAGCTCCTACGTCTACCGCGAGGCCTTCACCGAGAACTTCAACCAGGCCGTCAGCTCCGACATCACCTCCATCGGCTATCTCACCCGCGAGACCGACGGCTTCGCCCTCGATGCCCGCGCCGACCGCTACCAGGGCCTCAAGCGCGTGCCCACCAACACCACGCCCGGCGAAGAGATCCGAATCCTGCACGTGCCCTCCGGCGACGTCACCGCGATCGACCGCCACCTCGGCAACACACCTCTCCTCTGGAGCCTCACCGGCTCCGTCGCCGGCCTCAAGCGCGCCGAGCCCGACTTCACCTCCTCCGGCATCGTCGAGCGCCTCGACCTCCGCCCCGAGCTCTCGCTCCCGCTCTCGGGTGACGGCTGGCACCTGCTCGCCAGCGTCGCCGTGCGCGAAACCTTCTACTCGCGCTCGCGCGAAGCGCCCTACACCGCCGGTGCCTCGCCCGTCGAACTGCCCGACGCCATCAACCGCCAGAACGTCGATCTCCAGATCTCCATCCGCCCGCCGGCGATCGAGCGCACCTTCGAGGTCCCGCCCGCACTGCAAAACCTCTTCGGCACCGAGGTCCGCCACACCCTCGACCCCGAAATCACCTACCGCAACGTGCACGGCATCGACAACTTCCTCTCAGTCCTCCGCTTCGACGACATCGACCTCGCCTCCAACGTCGACGAGCTCGAGTACGGCGCCACGCAACACCTCTACTTCCGCCCCAAACCCAAACACCCAAAGACCAAACCCGGCTGTAACGCCGTCGCAACGAATCCGGGTGCCCCGGAATCCGCCGCAAGCTCGCTTGCTGGGGTGACAGGTCTCCCTTCTGAGACCTGGGATCAGCAACTCCCGGACGTCCTCAATCCCACGCCCGCCTCCAGCACCGACGCCAACGGCATCCCCGACGCCTCCGCCCAGGCCCCGCAAGCGCCCACCCGCACCCGCGCCACCTCCAACGACTGCGCTCCCGAAGCCCCCGCACAGCAGGA
>DASYBN010000072.1:0-8866 GCA_036500785.1 Acidobacteriaceae bacterium | reverse complement strand
TTCAATGGCGTGTTCGAGGGAATCGATCTCTGCGGGTGAGAGCGCGTTGAAGTTGGCGGGTTCGGAAAGGGTGGCGAATTCGGCTTCGATTTCTTGCGTGGAGAGATTCTCGTGGGCCGCGGCGAGACGCTGGAGAAATTTATTGAAGGCTAAATTGTTCTCGAAGGTGGTATTCAGCGGATCGCTGGACGTGCGGAGCACGGCGGCGGCGCGGTAGAGATCTTCGTTGCTGCGGTCAATGCGCGCCATGAAGGCGTCCTGATTTGTATAGCGATAGTCGATGCCAATCAGCTTCTCGGGGAGGTAGTTGATGGTGCCGGACTGATGGATCTTTCGCCATTCGTCCTCGGGATAGAGATAGCGGACGTGGCGCACGATGAACGGTCCGGATGGCAGTGGCTGGTGTGTGCGTAGCGCTTGCAAAACGGCAAGGTCATGCTGCAGATTGCGTTGGTGCCGTTTTGTAGCGAAGATGTTCAACTCGTTCGAGATTTCATCGGTGTCGCGCTCCGCGACAAGCGAGCGGCGGGCCTCGGTGGCGAGATGACGGTGGTGGAAGTATTCGACGCTCTGCTCGAGGCCGATGGCGATGAGGATGCCGAGGACCACGATGCCGAGGTGGATGAAGAAGTCGCGGCGGGTCATAGCGGCGTGCTGTGGTGGGTGGATGTCGATCATGCTGGCTCCCGAGGGCTTGGCGTTTTGGTCGGTCGAGTAGGGTACTCGATTAGCGTTCGGCTTTCTGGATAGCGTCGAGGTTTCGTTCGCCATGCAGGATGGCGAGCTCGGCCCCGTGCGTAGCGTGGCACCACCCGCGATAGATATCGATACTGTCGTGATAGTCGATCAGGAGATTGCGATATCTCCGGAGATTCTCGGGCGTGGCGTGAGACAGATCAGGATGGCTACTGCCGTGATGTGTGAACTCCCGCCAAAACTGTCGTATGGGACCGGTGCCGGCATTCATCTGCACGTGGAGTGCTTCGGTGATGGCGATGACGCTGTCGGCCTCGGAATAGGCCTTGATCTCCTTCTGGGAGAGCAACTCAAGCAAGCCGCTGCTGCGAGCTGCCTTCCACGCGGGGTCGTCCGGGCTATCGAAGTCGTGGATGTGCAGGGGCAGCGAATCCGCCATGGGACGGTGGTTGTCAAGGGCATCGTTGACCTGATCGATGACACCGTCGAGCCACTGCGTCGTGCCGGCTGCAAAGAGATCAGCGTTCTCCGTATCATGAACCGTCTTCGCCGCGTCGGCCTGCAGCGACTCACGCAGTTCGCTGCGCTGATGGGCATGGTGGACGGCCTCTACCGCTTGCTCCAGGCCGATGGCGATGAGGATGCCGAGGACGACGATGCCGAGGTGGACGAAGAAGTCGCGACGTGTCATGGCGCCGTGGGCAGGTGGGTGGATGTCGATCATGGCCGGGTTCCGTTCTCGATGGCATCGGAGAGGGCTGTTGTGTGTTGATGAGAGGCGATTATTGCTGGCGGATCGAGTGGCAAGGGCAAAGAGCGGAGTACCTCGAGGTCGTCGTAGGTGATGGTCTGCGGCATGTCATCGAAGCGGCTGGCGAGCAGCGCCATGGTGTAACCCTGCTGGATATGTTTTTCAAGGGTGATCTCGGTAAGGGCGATGCTCTCGTCGAGCTGTTGCGGGGACAGGTGAGTGGGATCGCGGTCGACGAGATCGAAGCGGTGGGCGTTGTTGTCGGCGTTCCATGTGTCGAGCGACTGTTGGCTGATGCTGGCGATGGTCTGGTAGAAGTTGAGGTTGCGATTGGCTTCATCGATCGGCATGAGCCTGACGAGGCCGTTCTGCTGCGCGCCGTCCCATACCGCGTGCTCGGAGCGGAAGGCGTATTGAGTCCAGTGGAGGGTGTCGCGAAGAGAATCGTTCGACGCGTGGGGATGCCGCCGAAGGTATTCGAATACAGCCAGATTGTCGCGGAACTCTGCGGTGGCGAACTGCCAGAAGCGTACGTCGATCTCCAGGTCGCGGCGATTCGCTTCGCGCTCCTGGTGGAGCTCTGCGCGAAATGTGCGGAGCAGGAAGCGTTCATGCACCTGTTCCACCGCTTGCTCGAGGCCGATGGCGATCAGGATGCCGAGGACGACGATCGAGAGGTGAATGAAGAAATCGCGGCGGGTCATGGCGCCGTGGGCAGGTGGATGGATGTCGATCATAGGTGTTCCTCGCGGATTACTGCTGCGGCAGTTGGCGGAAGATGGGGGCTTCGGACGCCGGCGAAATTTCAATTCCGGCGAGGGCCAGCTCATTGCCTCCGCTGAATATCACGAGGGCATTGCGCATCTCCACCAGTGCCTGGTCGAGCTTGCTGAAGGCGATGAGGAGTTGCTCTCGCTCGTCAGGAGTAAGTTTTGCGGGGCTGTTGTGGAGGTGGAGGATAGCCTGTACCTCCTGCCTCCGCGTGATGATGAGCTCGTTAGAGGACACCGCGATGGACCGCATGAATTCGACCTTGCCATAGGCCTGAGCGAGCTGTGGCGGCAGCAACTCCAGTCCACCGGTGTCGCGGAGGCCGAGCCACGCGTTGTTTTCGGGAGACGGTGTGTAGGTCCAGACGAGGAAGGGTGTAAAGGATGTTTCGGAGAGAGGCGATTGGGGTTGAGTTGCGTCGAGAACGTCCATGTTCTTACGGATCAGGCGCCGGCATTCCGCAATGACGCTTAGATCATGCTGCGTCAGCGCGCGATTGGCGATGCTCTGATCATGGAGGGACTGCTGGGCTGCAAGGCTCTGATGGTGGTGGTGGATCATCTCGACGCTCTGCTCGAGCCCGATGGCTAGGAGAAGGCCGACGGCGATCGTGCCGATGTGGATGAAGAAGTCAGTCCAGGTGTGGACGGATTCGTGCGGGGCGTGGATATCGATCATCGGACCCTCGTTACTGTTGGGCGGTGGCTACGTGGGCGCGGTGGATGTAACTGTCCATCGCATCGCGCGTCTGGACACCATCGAGGACGCTTTGCGACGCTCCCTCCCAGGAGGAGAGCCATAGCCGATACTGTTCGTACTGAACCAGGAGGCTATCGATAAGGCTGGCCGCATCGTCGCGTTGGGCGAGGGTGAGGTGGATCGTCTCGCCCGTGTCCAATGGCGAGCCAACCCGCTCTTTGAAACTGCTGATGCGTTCGCCGGCGGAAACGCTGGTCTGGACGAGATCGTTGAAGTGCACGGCTTCGTTATCGACTCGATCGAAGACCTCGGCGAGGTTTTCCGGCAGAAGCTCGACCTTGCCGCTGGACTTTGCGACAGACCAGACCGACCGGGATGGCGCGTGCATACCGCTAATCAGCCCCGGCTGCAGTGTGACTGTTATGTAGCCGCCCTGTGGCTTGGCGTTACGCAGAAGGGCAAGCGAAGAGCGCGCCCAGTCGACGTTTTGGCGAACGATATCGAGATCAAGGTCGAATGATTTTAGATTGGCGGTGCACTCGCGATGGAAGCTCTCAATGAGTGCGCGACGCTCGTGGGCCTGGTGAATGGCTTCGACGCTCTGCTCGAGCCCGATGGCGAGGAGAAGACCGACGGCGATCGTGCCGATGTGGATGAAGAAGTCAGTCCAGGTGTGAGTGGCTTTGTGCGGGGCGTGGACGTCGAGCATCGCGGGCAGAGGCCTCGTGTAGGAGTGTGTTGTGGAGCCCGGAGGGGAGGTTGAGACAGAGTACACGGTGGCCGTGGCGGGGCGCGTGGTTTTCTTCGGGCGAGTTAGCGCAGATCGTTCAGCAGACTACCGCAGCGCATCGAGGAGCCTCGCGCGTTCGTCCGCGAGGATGGAGCGCGCTGGGCCGTGGTCGAGGATGCGGCCGCGGTCGATGCGGAAGATGTCGGCCCGGAGCAGCAGGGCTTCGTCGACGTCATGTGTGACCGAGATGCATGGTATCCCGCGCGCGGCGAGGAACTGGCTCATGCGCGGGATGAGCTGATCGCGCAGCTTGAGGTCGAGGCCCGTGAAGGGCTCGTCGAGCAGCATGAGCTTTGTGTTGGGGCGGGCGAAGGCGCGCGCGAGGTTGACGCGTTGGCGCTCGCCGCCTGAGAGCTTTGCGGGGCTGCGGTGGACGAGCGAATGGAGCCCGAAGAGAGCGAGCGAATCTTCCAGGAGTTGCGCGTTTGCGGGCTGGTGGAGCGAGGAGCCGAACGCGACGTTCTCGCGCACGGAGAGGTGCGGGAACAGTGAGGACTGCTGCGGGGCATAGGCGATTGCGCGTTGGTGCGGTGGTTCGTTGGTGAGATTGGTCTCGGTGTTGCCGGTGCTGCGGGTGACGATCGCGTGGGCGTTGGGAAGCAGACCGCAGAGGGCGCGGAGAACGGTGCTCTTACCGCTGCCGGACGGGCCGAAGAGAATCGACCAGGGAGCGGCGAAGGCGGCATCGATGTCCAGCGCGAGTGTACCGAGCTGCGCGGTGAGACGGAGGTGGTGGTGCGGCGCGGGCTGAGGATCCGAGTTCAGGAGACGACCTCCTGCGGGTTCGAGCTGCGGGCGTAGACGAGCAGGAGCGCGAGGAAGGAGATGGCGACGAGTGCGAGGGCGGTGCGGTCGGCGGCCGCGTAGTTGAGCTCCTGGACCTGGTCGAAGATGGAGATGGAGAGGGTGCGGGTGCGGCCGGGGATGTCGCCGCCGAGCATGAGGACGACCCCGAACTCGCCGACGGTGTGGGCGAAGGTGAGGACGGCGGCGGTGAGGAAGCCGGTGCGCGAGAGCGGGAGGACGACGCGGCGGAATACGGTCAGGGGCGATGCGCCGAGGGTGGAGGCGACGTCGATAAGGTTGCGATCCACGTGCTGGAAGGCGAGGACGAGTGGCTGCACGGCGAACGGAAGGCTATATAGCACGGAGCCTACGACGAGTCCGCTGAAGGTGAAGGCGAGTGGATGCCCAATGAGGCGAATGAGCGCTCGGCCCGGGGCTCGCGCGGGACCCAGCCAGACGAGCAGGTAGAAGCCAAGGACGGTGGGCGGGAGGACCAGTGGGAGCGCGACGGCGGCCTGGGCGATGCGTGATGCTGCGGTGCGGTGGGACGAAATCCAGAAGGCGAGCGGCGTGGAGATGATGAGGAGCAGGAGCGTGGTGACGGTCGCGAGACGGAGGGTGAGGCCGAGCGCGGCGAGGTCCATGAGAGGAAGTGTAGCGGGTTCAACTGGTGGCAAATTCCATCAGGACTTTTCGAGACGTCCCGCTCCATTAAGTTCGTCTGCGGTGGAGTTCAATGAGAGCTGAGCGAGTTTCCGCTTCAAGACAGGAAGCCGATTTGCTGGTGAGCGGTACTTCCATAACAAGAACATTAGGTCCATGCTTACCATTAGCATCCCTGCGAAAAGTCCACAGAGAAGGATGTAGATATTCACAATCAGTTTCTCTGGAGGCCCCGTGAGTTCCGCTCGAATGCTGGACGCAAAGAAATTCGGATATCCGTATCTCAGCAGCAGGAATTCCGAGTAGCAGAAGATGTAAAACCCGATAAAAGTAAGGTCGCGAATGATATCTAGCATCAAGACTGACCGGTCTCGGGAGTAGCGTTCGAGCGACCTCACAAGTGACGTAAGCCTAGCAACGCGAACCGCCCGCAAACCTCTCGGCGTGGCGGCTGCAATCGCGCGAACGCTCTCTTTCATGCCCAAGAGAATCGCAATAAAAAGCGCAACTGACCACAGGACCAGCTGATGGTGCTCTGCCCAGCCTTCCAAACTCATGGCCGAAAGGATACCGCAGCCGCAACAGATCTCTCTAATAACAAGTTGCTCGATGATCAGCGCACGGGGTCGAGGCCGAAGGATTTGAGTTGGGCTTGGGTGGTGGCGCTGGTGAGCCAGCGTAGGAAGTCGCGGGCGAGTTGTTGGTTGTGGCTGGATTTGAGGATGACGGCGGACTGCTGGATGGGCGCGTACGCGCCGGTGGGGATGCGGATGAAGGTGCCGAGCTGGCGGAAGTGTTCGCTGCTTGCAAGCGTGAGCGAGATGAGGCCAGCCTGCGCGTTGCCGGATTCGGCGAACTGCGCGGTCTGGGCGATGTTTTCGGCGATCGCGAGTTTGGGCTGGAGTTGCGTGTACAGGACCATGTGCTGGAGGGCTTGCTGCGCGGCGAGTCCGTAGGGCGCGTGCGCGGGATTCGCGATGGCGAGGCGCGTGAGGCGCGGGTCTTTGAGAGTGTTGAGCGCGATCGGTTGAAGCGGCGAGTCGTTGCGCGACCAGAGGACAAGGACGCCGTGGGCGTAGGGTGTGAGCGGACCTATTGCAATGCCGGCGTCGACGAGTTGTTGCGGGTGCGCGGTGTCGGCAGAGAGAAAGACGTCCTGTGGCGCGCCGTTGGCGAGTTGCTGCGCGAGGGTCGCGGAGGAGCCGAACGCTGTGACGAGATGGACGCCCGTGGCGCGCTCATAGGCGGCGGCGAGCGTGGGCATGACAGGCTGGAGGTCGGCAGCGCAGGCGAGCTGGAGCTGCTTCTGCGCCAGCGCGGTGGGGGCGAGGACGGAGGCGGCAAGGAACGTCAGGAGAACTCGGCGCATACAGCTACGGTAATCTAGAGAGACGCATGAGTTTATCGGTACACAGGCTGCTGTGCACGGGATGTGGCGTGCGCATTGAGGGCGCGCAGGCGGCGAGTAACTTCCGCTGCGTGGATTGCGGCGAGCTGTTCGAGGTGGAGTATGCATGGAGCGCCGGCGCGGAGACCGCGGACAATCGCGTGTTCCGGCCGAATCCGACGGCGCTGAAACATCTATGGCAGGAGCGCAAGACGTCGACGATGGCGGTGGACCAGAGCGGCGTGTGGCGCTTTCGTGAGCTGCTGCCGATCGTGCGCGAAGACCAGGTGGTGACGCTGCGCGAGGGCGATACGCCGCTGTATGAGATGCCGCGGGCGGCGGCCAGCCTGGGTCTGAACTGGTTAATGGGCAAGCACCAGGGGATGAATCCGACGGGCAGTTTCAAGGACACGGGGATGACGGCGGCGCTGAGCGTTGCGGTCGCGCGCGGGTTTACGTGGGTCGCGTGCGCGTCGACAGGGAACACGAGCGCGGCGATGGCGGCGTATGCGGCGCGTGCGGGACTCAGGAGCCTGGTGCTGATTCCCGAGGGAAAGATCTCGTGGGGGAAGCTGTCTCAGGCGATGGATTATGGCGCGACGACGGTGCAGCTGAAGACGGACTTTGACGGCTGCGTGAAGGTGCTGGCCGAGGTGGTGAAGCGCGCGCCGGTGTACCTGCTGAACTCGGTGAATCCGTACCGGCTGGAGGGGCAAAAGACGCCGGTGTTTGAGATTCTGGAGCAGATGGAGTGGCAGGTGCCGCAGCATCTGATCGTGCCGGGCGGCAACCTGGCGAACAGCTCGGCGCTGGGCAAGGGATTTCTGGAGATGAAGCACCTGGGCTTCATCAAGCGCGTGCCGAAGATTAGCGTTATCCAGGCCGAGGGCGCGAACCCGCTGTACCGCTGGATGCAGGATGGTGGTGAGGGTGCGCTCGAGCCGGTGACCGCGGAGACGCGGGCGAGTGCGATTCGTATCGGCAATCCGGCGAGTTGGAAGAAGGCGGCGAAGGTGATCGCCGCAACCGGCGGATGGGTGGAGCAGGTGAACGAGCGCGAGATTGCGCTGGCCAAAGCGCAGATCGGCGCCGAGGGGATTGGGTGTGAGCCGGCAAGCGCGGTGACGCTGGCGGGATTGAAGAAGCTGGTCGCCGATGGGCGCGTTGGAGCGGAAGAGACGGCGGTGCTTCTGCTGACCGGGCACACGCTGAAGGATCCGGAGTACACGATTCAGTTTCATCGCGGCGATCTGCTGACGGAGGCGGAGATGGCGAGCGCGAGTGCGGCCGACCGCGCGGCGATGGCAAAGCTGCAGCGGGAGCCACTGGTGCTCGAGGCAGATGTTGACGTCGTTCTGCGCGCGCTTGAAAAAGAAGCGGGGCAGTTGGCTTGAGCGCGGGTGGCGAGAGGCGTGGGATACGGCTGCGGCTGCCGGCGACGTCGGCGAACCTGGGGCCGGGGTTTGATGCGGTGGGTCTGGCGCTGTCGATGTATCTGACGGTGGAGGCGCATCCTGCGCCCACGTGGAAGATTGAGGCGACCGGGCGTGATGCGGATGTAGTCGAGAGACTTGACGGCAACCTGATGGTGGATGTGTTTCGCAGCTCGATGGGAACGGCTGCCGCCGAATCGCCGTGCCTGCGGCTGCGGGTTCACAACGAGATTCCGCTGGGGATGGGTTGCGGGTCGAGCGCAGCGGCGATCTGCGCGGGTGTGGCGCTCGCGTCGCACTTTGGCGCGCTGGAGTGGACCGACGAGCAGATGGTGCGCCAGGCGGCGGCGATCGAAGGACATCCCGACAATGTGGCCGCGTGCTGGTATGGCGGGTTTACAACTTCGGCGATGTTCGAGCAGAGCGGGCTGGCTACCGCGACATTTGCGGGCGACCCCTCTTGGCAGATGATGCTGGCGATGCCGTATGAAGGGCTGTCGACGAAGAAAGCGCGCGCGATGCTGCCGGAGAGCTACTCGCGAGAGGATGCCGTCTTCAATGTGCAGCGGGCGGCGCTGCTGACGGCGGCGTTTGCGCAGGGAAGGCTGGAGCTGCTTCGCATCGCGATGCAGGACCGAATGCATCAACCGTACAGGATGGACGCGTGCGGCCTGCTGGAGAAGCTGCTGCCGCTGGCTGCGGAGCCGGAGATTGCAGGGGTGGCCCTCAGCGGAGCGGGGCCATCGGTGCTGGTGGTGCTCGCCGCCGAGACGACGCTGCTCGAGGCAGAGACGCGGCTGCGGCAGGTGGTGGGCGAGGATGTTGAGCTCGTGCCGGTGCGGATCGCGGGCGGCGTGCAGCGTGAACTGCTGGACTAGGTCTGGGCGGCT
>DASYBN010000071.1:0-9926 GCA_036500785.1 Acidobacteriaceae bacterium | reverse complement strand
CGACGGATTGGGGTCTGCGAGGGTGATGCGCAGCTCCAGCATGCCCGGCTCGACGGTGATGGATGGGTTCTCCCAGGACTCCGCTGTATGGATTGCCATGAAGCGATTCTTGGAGGGTGGAGGGATCAGCTCGAGCTGCTGACGTGCGGTATTCTGCTCGGCGTTGCGTTCTGCGCGAGCCTGCTCGGCGTTCCCGCTGAGCGCATGCGCGTGGCAGCCGGAGAGGGTGGCGCAGAGTGGGGCTGAGGCAAGCAGGCAGGAGAGCAGGCAGGCGCGGCGGTTCACGGATTCAGGATATCAAGTCAGCGAGTCGGCGAGTCAGCAAGTCAGCAAGTCAGCCGGGCAGGGAGTTACGGAGTTAGGGAGTGAGGAGTTAGGGAAGTTAGAAGTGCTGACTCGCTGACCTGCTGATTGGCTGACTGGCTGACCTGCTGACTTGCTCTGTCAGGCTCCGGTCCATTTTGCCGGGCGTTTTTCAAGAAAGGCGGCGAGTCCTTCGCGCTTGTCTGCGGTGCCGCAGAGCTCGCCGAAGAGCTTCGATTCGACGGAGAGTGCGTCTTCGAGCAGGAGGCCTTCGCCGCGTGCGACCGCCTGCATGACGGCGGTGATCGCGAGTGGGGCCATGGAGGCGACGGAGTCGGCGAGAGCGCGTGCGCGTGGCATGAGCTCGGCTGCGGGGACGACCTCGTCGACGAGGCCGAGGCGCAGCGCTTCGGCGGCGTCGACCGCAGCGCCGGAGAGCATGAGCTTGAGCGCGGCGCTGGTGCCGATGAGGCGTGGGAGGCGCTGGGTTCCGCCGTAGCCCGGGATGAGGCCGAGCTTGAGTTCGGGCAGGCCGAGCTTGGCGCGGTCGGCGGCGAGGCGGAAGGTGCAGGCCAGGGCGAGCTCGAGGCCTCCTCCCAAAGCTACGCCATTGATGCAGGCGATCACCGGCTTGCCGCAGCGCTCCATGTTGAGCATCACGTGCTGGCCGCGTGCGGAGATCTTCTGTCCTGAGGCGGCGTCGGTGTGAGTGAGTGCGCGGATGTCGGCTCCGGCGGCGAAGGCGCGATCGCCGGAGCCGGTGAGCAGGATGACGCGAACGGCCGCGTCGCTGCTTAGTTCCGCGAAGGCGCGCTCCAGCTCGTCGAACATTACGGCGTCGAGTGCGTGGAGGACCTCGGGACGGTCCAGCGTGACGGTCGCGACGGCGTTGTCGCGTGTGATGCGGAGACGCGTGTAGTCGGTGCTCACTGATGAGTTCCTCAGGGGCTAAAGCCCAGTTCCAGGTCGGACTCGTACGGCACGGCTAAAGCCGTGCCCCTTCAAAGGCCGAGTTTCCAGCAAGCTGACGATACAATCGATCCTATGATCAAGGGAATCACCAGCATCGCGTCGGTTGCGTCAGAGGACGCTTTTGCGAAGCTGAGCAGTCTCTTTCGCTCGCTTGGATTTGAAGAGGGCAAGGGATGGGCGGATGACGGTGGCAAGGGAGCGGCGTTTCTGGCGCCGCTGGGCAACTTGGAGTTTGTGACGGGTCGCGCGCCCGCAGTCCCGGGAATTCTTATCGAGACGACGCAGCTGGATGCGGTTTACGCCGTGGTACGCGCGTGGATGGCGTCGAACTTCCGCACGGAAGAGGCTGTCGTGCGGTTGAGTGCGCCGGTCTCGACGCATTGGAACTCGCGGATGTTTACGGCGGATCTCGCGCCGGAGCTGAAGGTTGGTTTCTGGCAGTCGGAGAATCCGCTGCGCGGACGGCCGATTGCGATAGAGGGTGAACTCTCCGCGGAGGGCAAGCGCTTTGCGATCGTTGTGGCGCGATGGAATGCGGTGATCACGGAGCGCCTGCTGCAGGGGGCACTGGATGCGCTGCTGCGGTCGGGCGCGGAGTCGACGCTGATCGAGATTGTGCGCGTGCCGGGCGCGTGGGAGATTCCGTCGGCGGCGCGAACGCTGGCCGAGTCGAAACGCTTCGCCGCAATCATTACGTTGGGCGTCCTGTTGCGCGGCGAGACGGCGCACTATGAAGCGATCTACACGGAGGTTGCGCGCGGGATTGGCCAGTCGCAGCAGGAGACGGGCGTGCCGCACGCGTTTGGTGTGCTGACGTGCGAGACGCTGGAGCAGGCGCTGGATCGTGCAGGGCTGAAGGCCGGCAACAAGGGATTTGAGGCGGCCATTGCGGCGATCGAGATGGCGTCGCTCGGCGCGAAGATGGGCGCGAAGCTCCAGGGCCATACGACGGAAGTAGGCCGCTGATGGGAACACGCCGCAAGAGCCGCGAGCTGGCGATGCAGATGCTGTTTCAGGGCGACCTGGGCAAGCAGAAGCCGGAAGAGGTTGAGCAGCTTTTCTGGTCCTCGCGCGATGACGTGGACGACGAGACGCGCGGCTTCGCCGACGATATCTTCCGGTTGGCAACGCGGCGCGAAGATGAGGTGGACAAGCTGATCCAGAAGCATGCGACGAACTGGCGGCTGGAGCGCATGCCGGCCGTCGACCGCAACCTGCTGCGTGCGGCGGTGGCGGAGATGCTCGGGTACCCGAAGACGCCGGCGCCGATCGTGATCAACGAGACGCTGGAGATTGCGAAGCGCTATGCGGCGCCGGAGAGCCTGCAGTTTTTGAACGGCGTGCTGGATGCGATTGGGCGGGAGCTGCTCGAGGAGCGGCTGAAGCTGTAGGGAATAAAAATTAGGGGAGTGAAGAGTTAGGGAGTTAGGAGGGTTGGCCTCAATGGCTTAACTCCTAACTCCCCAACTTGCTAACTGCCTAACTTCTTCGCCTACGACTGGAGCCGCTTCGGGTGCTGCGCGATGAGGTTGACCGGGGCGCTGCCGCTGCCGGTTACAGGCGTCAGGTTGGGCTGGAGGACGCCGGTCTCAGTTGCGGTGGTGCCGTTGATTGAGATCAGGTGGACCTGGCCGTCGGAGGCGCCGGCGTAGAACGTGAGGTTATCGGTGGAGAAGACGCCGGCCAACGGAGCCGTGGCCGCAGTGGCGCCGTTCGCAAGCTGCAGATAGCTGATGCTGCCGCTGGAGGGGATGTACTCCGGCAGCAGGCCGCTGGATCCGGTGTAGGTGACGAAGGCCAGCGCGGAGTTCGAGGCCGGTTCAACTCCGGTGACGGAGGTGGCGGTGATCCGCGCAAGCGCAAAGGGTGAGCCCGCAGCCTGGGTGCTCGAGAAGGTCACGGGCGTGTCCAGAGCTGCGGTGGTGCAGTCGAGGGCCTCTGCCGGGAGCGGCGACGGCAGGAGGATGTCGCTCAGCGTTGCTGGGGAACCATCGCTGGGCAGGTCGGCACCCAGGATGTGCTTGCCGTCATTTGTAGCGGCTACCACCTGGGTGAGGGCCTTGCTGGTGTTCGGATCGGCCAGCGGATAGTACTCGTTCGCGGTGGTGGGCGGGTTGCCGTCCTCGGCGGGAGTGGCGATCGTCGTGGTTGAGCAGTAGCTGCGACCATCGGTTCCGGCAGTCCCGGCGGCGAAGTATGCGCCGACGTGCGGGACCATGACGGTGACGTCGAGGTACGGAGCGTTGGTGGGCGTGACCTGCCAGTTATTGAAGTTGGAATGCGTGAGCAGAGTGTTGGTGGTGGTCGTGACGTAGACCGTGTTGCTGTCGGGCGACCACGCGGCGCTGCTGCCGACGACGTTTCCATAGCTGGTGGTAATGGCCCCGCTGGAGACGAGCGAGACGGTCTGGCGCGTGGGGTCGGTGACGACGACGGTAGCGCCGCTGGGCGAGACGGCGAGCACAGTGCCGGGGATGGCCTGATTGGCGGCCGATACTGTGTTGCCGCTGGTGCTGAGGGTCATCAGGCCCTGCGAGCTGCCGAAGTAGATGTCCGTGCCGTCCTGGCTCATGACCATGGAGTTAGGCACGAACGGAAGCTTGATGGGCGCACCCTGCTGGTTCAGCGTGAAGTCATAGGGCACGACATACTGCGAGTCCGTGGAGGCCATGTAGAGTACAGTGCCGCTGGAGCCCGCCGCATTCACGGTGATGCCGTTCGAGGTGAGCGGCTTGCCGTTGCCGAGATAACCGATCTGGCTCAGCGGAGAGGTATTGCAGGCGCTGGGCTGGCAGACGGCGGTGATGGTGGCCGAACCGGGGAAGGTGGCCAGGACCGAACCGGAGGACGCGGAGATGGTCTGCGGCGTCGTCGAGTTGAACTCGAGCGAGATACCGGTGATCTGGTTTCCGTTGGTATCGAGGACGGTGGCGGAGAGCGGCTGCGCGGTGTTCAGCGAGATGTCGATTGGGTTCTGATTGCCCTGGCCGGTAGCGGAAAGGACGATGCTGGCCGGCGGACACGTGGAGAAGAAGCCGGCGTTGGAGGCGGTGGTGGAGTTGGCGATGGTCGCGGTGATGGTGGTCGAGCCGGGCTGGTTGGCGGTGACGAAGCCGTAGGGGTCGATGGTGGCGACGCTGGAGGACGTGACGGCGGCGAAGGTGAGGTGTCCTACCTGGCAGCTGATGTTGGTGCCGTTGGCGTAGACCTTGGCGGCAAGAAGGCGGCGGCCGTTCTGCGAGACGCAGGAGCTGCCGTCGTACGCGGGCGCCGGGGCTCCAGGCGTGCTGGTGATGTTGGCGGGGCAGCAGTCGGTGGTGGGGTCGCCTGTGGTGCTACAGGAGTTGGTCGGCGATTGCGCGGGGCTGAGCTCGACGGCGGTGACGACGGGGTGGACGTAAACCGCGATGGGGTTCGAGGTAACGCCGTTGGCGCTGGCGGTGATGAACGCCTGATAAACGCTGGGCGTGGTGCCCGGCGCGGCGCAGAGGGTGTAGTCGGGTATGCCGGAGCCGGTCTGGCGGTTCCAGGTGCCGCCGCACACGGAACCTGTGCTGGGGTTCACGTCGGCGATGTTCATATTCGAGGTCGAATAGGTGAAGCGGCCGATGGCGACGCTGTTGCCCTTGCAGTCCTCTGCGGTGGCGGAGAGCTGCGGGCCAATCTGACCGTAGTTCAGCGACTCGCCGATGACGGAAAGGTTGGATGCGAGGATGATCTGCTGCACCTGACCGACGACGGGGCCGGAGTTGGCGTTCGTGTTGCAGTAGACGGGCGGCGCGGACTTGTGACCGCAGCCGATGACCGACAGACCGAAGGGAACCGCAAAGAACAACAGGATGGCCAGACCGACGTAGCGCCGGACTGATCTATTGACGAACAACCGCACTCAGAACCTCCCCGTTCAACCGGAACTCACGCTGAACGGTCAATCTCAACCGCCGGATCGCTGAATCTCCGAGCTCCCAGTGTAGGTGTTGGACGGGCAAAGCGGCAAACGGGAGACGAGAAGGAGAGCAAGACAGCAGAGTCCAGACAGTAGACAGTGGAAAACGTAGGCCGGCGCCCGAAGCGAAATGTCTACTGTGCCACCTTCACTTTTGCGCCGTCTGGACTCCCGGGCTGGCCGGCATGTTGTCGGCGAACCACTTGAGCATGCGCTCCCGTTCGTCGGCGATGTGGGCGGGGTTGCGGAAGCCGTGGCCTTCGTCGGGATAGACGACGAGCTGGGTCTTGACGCCGAGGTCGCGCAGGGCGTGCCAGAACTCGAAGGATTGGGGAGCGGGGCACTCGCCATCGCGGTCGCCGACGATGACCAGTGTGGGCGTCTTGACGTTCTTGATGAACGTGATGGCCGAGGATTTCGCGTAGACGGCTGGGTCGTCATAAACGCTGGCGCCGAAGAACGGAATCATCCACTGATCGATGGAGTTTTCGCCGTAGTAGCTGAGCCAGTCGGAGAGGCCGGCGCCCGCGACGGCGGCGCGAAAGCGGTGCGTCTGGGTGACGGCGAACATGGTCATGAAGCCGCCGTAGCTCCAGCCGGTGATGCCTTCGCGATGCTTGTCGATGGGGTACTTGGCCTCGACGGTGTCCATGCCCTTGAGGATGTCGCGGAGATCGCCGTAGCCGAAGTCCTTGATGTTCGCTTTAGTGAAGGCCTCACCCTGACCGAAGCTGCCGCGCGGGTTGGGCGAGAGGACGAAGTAGCCGGCCTCAGAGAACATGGTGTCCGGACGCGGGCCGGCGGAGGCGGATGGGCCGCCGTGGACCTCGACGATGAGCGGGTAGGTCTTGGTGGGATCGAAGTCCTTGGGGAAGGTGAGCCAGCCCTGCACGTGGAAGCCTTCGTTCTCCCATTCGAGGGACTCGAAGCGTGGCGGGTGGAGATCGGCGGTGCTGTTGAGGTGCGTGAACTGCGTGGCTTTGCCGGGAGCGCCGACGTAGATCTCGGGCGCCTTGTTGTAGGAGTAGAGGACGTAGGCAATGACGCCGTTGTTGGAAGCGGCGATGGCGTTCTTGATGGGGCCGCCGCCGCCGATCATGACCTCGCCGAGGTCGTCGGAGGAGTTGGGGACGACGTGGTGGGCGTCAGCGTCGGCGTCGGTGAGGAGGATGTGGCCGCTGCGGTCTTCGACGAAGCCGACGGTGTGGTTGTTGATCCAAGCCTCCCAGGTGGGGGTGCCGTCGATGCCGGGGGTGATGTCGGTGGGTGCGCCTTTGCCGTCGGCGTTGATGGTCCAGATGTCGCCGCCGGTGGAGCCCTGGTCGGACATCAGGCCGCCGATGAAGGCGATTCGCTTGCCGTCAGGCGAGTAGCGGGGGACGGCGATCTGGAGGCCGTGGAGGGCGGAGTGGGTGGTTTGGGGGTCGAAGACGACGCGCACAGTTTCGGGACACGTGTCGTTCGAGTTTGGTCTGACCACGCAGACGCCTGAAACAGGATGGCCAGGTTGGGGAACGCTTGTGAGGGTGGTCGTATATAACTTCGCGACCCACCAGTTGTTTTCGCCGGGAGGATTGGCCGCAATAAAAGCCAGATGGTTAGAGTCGGGAGCCCAGTCGAACTCATACACATGCAGATTTGCTGCAGTGGTAAAGAGACCGGAACCGCTGCTGGCATTGACGGCATAGACGCGCTGGACTTCGACGCCGTCTTCGCCGATGACGCCGGACCAGGGCTTCATGGCGTCGAGGGCGCCGGCGGTGCGGGTCGCGTTTTCGACGAAGAGGAAGGCGATGGATTTGCCGTCAGGCGACCAGGCGGGCTGGTTGATGTCGCCGGTGACGTGAGTGAGCTGTTTGACCTCTCCAGTGGATTTAGCCCAGAGGTAGATCTGCGACTGGCGCGGGACGGTGGGGTCGGCAGATTCGGGTGCGCAGGCGCCGAGGAAGGCGAGGGTCTGGCCGTCAGGCGACCAGATGGGCTCACCGTAGGCGCAGCCGGTGGCGTTCGGGACGGAGATGGTCTTGGCTGTCTCCACGGAGGCGGGAGCAGATGCCGGGGAGAGGTGCAGGGTCGAGCCGCCGTGCGAGCGCAGCGTCCAGGCGACGGTCGCGCCGTCAGGCGAGAGGGCGACGTTGCCGGGCATGTGCACGCCGGGCATATCGCGCTGGGCGAGTGCGGGAATTACAGAGAGGGAAAGGGCGACGGCGACACAGGCGAGCGAACGCTTCAAAAGCATGAATTGCAGCTTAACACCCGGCACATGCGCAGTGCGATGTTTCGAAGATCAGCCGGTGCGGCGCAAGGAGCGGAACCGGAACTCGCCGTGTTGCTGTGGGGAGGGCGCTCAGGAATGGGCCGCAGTGGGAGGGGCGGGCTGAGCGAGCGCCTGGCAGGGACCGTAGTTCTTCTGCATCTTCTGGACGAGGAAGACCTGATCGCCGGCGGTGTCTTTGCTGTGCTTCTGGTGGTTGCCGTGGAGCCGGAGGGTGTTGCCGGCGGCGATGTCGGTCGTGGTGCCGGACAGCGCAAAGGTCTTGTTGTCGGTGGTGCGGAGCTCGAGGCCGGCGGGGGTGGAAAGGACGCAGCCTTTCAGGGTGTGGTGGGACTTGTTGACTTCGATGGGAATGATGATGACGGCTGCGACGACAGCGACAGCGGCGACGCCCACGCCGACGACTTCGCCCGTGCTTGGGCCGACCCTTTCGTTGCTGGTATTGCAGCTGCCGTTGGTGGCGGCGCAGAGGACGACCGGCGTGAGAACGAGCGTTAAAACGTTGATGAGCCGGGGCTTCATGGCTACCTCGTTGAAGTGAGGTCGTGAGCAGGCTATTACCGGGGGGAGATTGGCGAGGAGGCTACGCTGGCGGCCGGGTGGGGTCAAGGGAAATCTGTCGCGCGAAGGGTCTGTGGGAGAATGGAGGAGGTGAACCAGGCCGCTAACGGCTCCTTAACGGCCAATGTTGACGCTTTCGGTTCAACTTGTTAGAGTAAAAAGGTTCCGCGAATATCGGGAACGTGCCTTTCTGAGCGCCTGCGACACCTTCCTTCCTCTGGTAACAGAAGAGGCCAATGGGGATGGGCTATGCGGGCCGGAGCGGGCGAAACGGAGTTGGGCGGGATGGCTGGAGTTGAGGCCGTTCTGAGGAGCCCGGCCACCGTCGTCTGTCATTCAACTGAGTGATGGCAATCCGCGTGGTTGAGAAGTACGGCCGCGTGCAGGATTCAGAACTTCGCCGGTGAGCATTCGTGTTCACCGCCTTTCGTGTGTGTGCGCGAGAGAAGAGCGAAGGGGCTGCCCTGCGGCGTGTCCGAGGGAGAAATCGGAAGCCCGGTTGGTGAGCCGAGAGGCGCCAGGCCGGAGTTGCAAGAAGGAAGAGGATTTTTAGAGTGCCGACATTTCATCAACTCGTGAAGCAGGGCCGCACGCCCACCAAGTACAAGACTGCGTCGCCTGCGCTGCAGGGATCGCCTCAGCGCCGGGGCGTTTGCACGCGTGTGTACACGCAGACCCCGAAGAAGCCGAACTCGGCGCTGCGCAAGGTTGCGCGTGTTCGCCTGACCAATGGCATTGAAGTCACGACGTACATCCCGGGCATCGGCCACAACCTGCAGGAGCACTCGATTGTGCTGATCCGCGGCGGCCGTGTGAAGGACCTGCCGGGCGTTCGGTATCACGTAGTGCGCGGAACGCTGGATTCGGTTGGCGTGGCGAACCGCAAGCAGAGCCGCTCGAAGTATGGGGCGAAGAGGCCGAAGGCGGCGAAGTAAGTAAGGCAGGGTCCAGGGCCAAGGGTCCAGGGCCAAGCGAGCGAATGAGAGTTTTCTGGACCTTGGGCCCTAAGCCCTGGGCCCTCGAACAAAGGCCCAGACGCGTGAGAGGTTCACCGCGCTGGGGGAAGAAGAGAGAGAAGAATGCCGAGAAAAGGTTATATCGCGAAGCGGGAAGTGGCAGCGGATCCGATTTATCAGTCGACGCTGGTCACGAAGTTTGTCAACAGCATGATGTGGGGCGGCAAGAAGTCGACCGCGCAGGCGATCTTCTACGAGGCGATGACGAACCTCGAGGCCAAGGGCGGCGGAGACGACGCGCTGAAGCTGTTCAAGAAGGCAGTCGAGAACGTGAAACCGATGCTCGAAGTGAAGAGCCGCCGCGTTGGTGGAGCGAACTACCAGGTGCCGATCGAGGTAAACCCGGAGCGCCGCACGTCGCTCGCGATTCGGTGGCTGGTGACCTTCGGCCGCGCACGCGGAGAGAAGGGCATGGTCGACAAGCTGACGGCTGAGCTGCTCGATGCCGCGAATGGCCGCGGCGCCGCGATGAAGAAGAAGGAAGACGTTCATCGCATGGCTGAGGCGAACAAGGCGTTTGCTCACTATCGCTGGTAAAGGCGAGGGTCCAGGGCCCAGGGTTTAGGGTCCGGGGATCGCGCGACAAAGAGTTTTCTGGATCCTGGACGCTGAACCCGGGTCCTGAGCAGGATAAAGAAGCAACGGCGGGCAAGAAGCTCGCAGAAAGAACTACCGTGGCACGCACAGTACCTCTCGCCAAATGTCGCAATATCGGCATCATGGCGCACATCGACGCCGGCAAGACGACGACGACGGAGCGAATCCTCTTCTATACGGGCATCACGCACCGTATCGGCGAGGTGCACGAGGGCACCGCGACGATGGATTGGATGGAGCAGGAGCAGGAGCGCGG
>DASYBN010000070.1:0-9089 GCA_036500785.1 Acidobacteriaceae bacterium | reverse complement strand
TGAAGTCCAAGCCGGTAAGCGCCAGCAAATCCGCTGAAACCTGGGAAACGATTTAAGCGAGGACCTGCGGGGTCTTGTACAAAGTCGAGTTGGTAGAAGGATTGGTTCTCGTTCCTGCTCTGCTGCGCGATCTGGACTTTTTCGTCCTGAGGCACGAGGGAGTTCACGAGGTAGACAGAGATGGATGGCCAGTGGCGATTCTCAAACGTGAGGGTGCGATGTGCTCCGCTGCCGGTGCTTGCGGTGAAGGACAGTTGGATTTCACCGAGGCCCTGCTTCATCTGGTCGATCGACGGAAAATTCACGGAGCTGAGCTGGAGGGTCAGGGGGCGATCATCGAGCTTCAAGGCGAGGTCGTGCAGGACGCGCTGCGCGTAGGCGCGCTGCTCCGCAGGCGACAGCACGCCATCGCCGTCGGTGTCGATGCTCGCGATGATCGCAGGAGCAACCGCAACGCCCGGCACAAGGCGCATTGATGCGTCAATGCGATCAGCATCTATGGAGAAGATAGTCGCCTGAAGGTATTCATCGAGACGATGAGCGACCGCCGGCGACGGAAGCAGGGTGAGCAGGACGACCGCGGTACCCAGCAGCTTCTTCATTCGGAGCCCGTGAGCGCGACGCCGTAGTCGTTCGTTGGATCGCGGTAAATGGTATGCACGTGGTTCGTCGGGTCGTCGCTTTGCGGAGCGTACTCGATCACAAGGTGAGGACCCTGAATGCGATAGTAGGCGGTGATGTTGGCGCCTTGTTCGAACGACGCAGGGCCGCTCCAGGCAAACCACGTGTCGTTGAGATCGGCTTTGAGCTGCGCCATGCGGGCCGATGCGGCGCTCTGGTTCATGATGCCGGCCCACTCTGCGATGAGATCCAGAAGCATCGCCTTCTGGCTGCCGTTCATGGAGGAGACCCTCAGTCCTTCAGGCGCGATGCGTTTGCCGTCCTGTCCAGGGCCGAGCACGAGATCGGCGACACGGTATTTGAGTAACGCTTGCTGGTGTTGCTTCCCGTCAAGCGACTGGAGCAGGGCAAGCGCTTTGTCGCTCTCTCGTCCGAGCGGGCGAATGGTCTTGCCGTTGACCTGAAAGGTTGCGGGTTGGGCGCCTGTGAGTGAGGGCGTCATCACGCCGCGCTTGCCGTCGAAGGTGATGTTCAGGGCAAGGTGATGGCCGCCGAACTGCAGCATCCACGGCGTAGTGGTCGAAGGCTTGCCGAGGAATGAGATGTAATAGAGATCGCTGCCGAACATGTCGCCTGGGTTGAACGGCGGCCGGCCATTGGGAGAGTTTTGTGCGCCGGGTGGAGCACCACCGGATCCCGGCGGCGGAGGGCCGCCTGCGCGGTTTGGACCGCCGTTCGGCGGAGGCCCGCCATGTGGACCGCGCTTGGAGCCGTTTGCTTTGAAATCGTCGTCGGCCATCCTGATCTCGTTGACCTTCTCATAGCCCATGGGGCTGAGTACGATCTTGAGAAGATCAAGCGTCGCGGTGCGCTGTGCCGCAGTCATCTGCTTCAGGTCAATGCCACCGCGCGGCACGAAGCCCGTCGGGAAATTGGACCAGCGGGCACGCTGCGTTGCATCGTCGAAGGAGTAGAGCACCTTCTGGCGCTGTCCCTCGGTGAGCGTGGCGAGAAACCTGTTCGCTGAGTCTACGACCTGCTGGGTGGATTGGCCGAGCAGAGGGGCGGCGACGAGGATAAGGACGGCAACAATGGTGTTAGCGAAGCGATTTGTGGGCACTTGTACCTTCCGTATCGACTTAGACGAGCGGGGGTGGGAAGAGCCTACACCGTTAATAGAGCCTCGGCGACGGAACGGGCTATTCGCCCAAGTGAATGCCGAGCGCTTTCATCTTGCGGTACAAGTGGGAGCGTTCGAGCCCGAGGGCTTCGGCGGCGCGGCTGATGTTGCCGTGGCTTCGATCGAGCTCTTTCAGGATGTAGTCGCGCTCGTAGGCTTCGCGGGCGGCCTGCAGGGTGGAGAACTCTTCGCGGCCGCTGCGTGAGGCGCTTGCTCCGTCCGTCCGCTGGACAAGCATAGGGAGATGCTTGGCCTCGATGCGATGCGCCTTGGGGTTGAGGATGAGCACGCGCTCGACGACGTTGCGGAGCTCGCGGACGTTGCCCGGCCAGTGGTACGCCTTGAGCTGATTGATGGCAGTGTCGGAGATTTCGACGCGGGCACGGCCGTACTCCTGGCCCAGGTCGGCGAGGAACTCGCGCGCGAGCGCGGGCAGATCCTCTTTGCGATCGCGCAGGGGCGGAACGTAGAAGGGGATGACGTTCAGGCGATAGAAGAGGTCCTCGCGGAAGTTGCCGCGGGCAATCTCCTCTTCGAGGTCCTTGTTGGTGGCGGCGATGACGCGAACGTCGACGTGCGTGGGCGTGCTCGCGCCGACGGGGTAGAAGCGCTGCTCGTCGAGCGCGCGCAAGACCTTGGCCTGAGTCTTGAGACTCATGTCGCCGACCTCGTCGAGGAACAGCGTGCCGCCATCCGCCCGCTCAAAAGTCCCGCGCTTTTCGGTTGGCAGGTTCGCGCTGCTGCTCGCGGCCTGCGGACCCGCGCCGTGACGATAGCCGAAGAGTTCGGTCTCGATGAAGTCTTCGGGGATGGCGGCGCAGTTGAGCTCGACGAAGACGCGGTCACGGCGGAGCGATTCGGCGTGAATGGTGCGCGCGATGAGTTCTTTGCCGGTGCCGGATTCGCCGAAGATGAGCACGCGGCCGTTGGTGGGCGCCATAAGCTTGATCTGCTGGCGCAGCGCTTTGATGGACACGGATTCGCCCGTGATGGAGGCGCGCGCGGTGAGCTGCGAGGAGAACTCCTGGTTTTCGAGGCGGAGCTTGTGGGCCTCAATGGCGTTGCGCAGGACGAGGAGGGTGCGCTCGAGCGACAGTGGTTTTTCGAGAAAGTCGTAAGCGCCGAGCTTGGTGGCGCGGACGGCTGCTTCGATGGTGCCGTGACCGGAGATCATGACGACCTCAGGCGCAGGGGTGTTGCTGTGGCCGCGGAGTTCGCCGTTGCGGATCTGCGAGAGGACGTCGAGGCCGTCGCCGTCGGGCAGCCAGATGTCGAGCAGGACGGCGTCGAACTCGGTCTCGCGGAGCAGGGTGCGGGCGTCGGAGACGGTGCCGGCGGAGCTAATGGCGTAGTCCTCTTCGCGGAGGATGGCTTCGAGGGACTCGCGAATGTCGGCTTCGTCGTCGACGATGAGGATATGGGGCATGGGGAGGAATTAGGGATTAGGGATTACGGGTTAGTGTTTCATGCGCGGCGGGTTCGTCGGCCTGTTCGGTGATCGAGGCGGAGGCAGGGCGAAGTTCGATGATGAACTTGGCCCCGGCGGGAACGTTCTTTTCGGCGCGGATCGTACCGCCGTGTTCCTGGACGATCTTGGACGCGATGGAGAGGCCGAGGCCGGTGCCGCGCTGCTTGGTAGAGAAGTAGGGCAGGAAGAGGCGTTCGCGGAGCTCGTCGGTGAGGCCAGGTCCGGTATCGGCGACTGCGAGCTCGATCATTCCCGACGGCAGCAGGCGTGTGGAGAGCGTGAGCTCGCGGTGGAGCGAGTCCTGCATGGCCTCGGCCGCATTGTCGATGAGGTTGGAGAGCGCGCGGCGAAGGGCTTCCGGGTCGGCGAAGACCAGCGGGAGGTTGGGCGCCAGGACGCGGCGCACGCGAATGTTACCGAGGCGGCCTGCGAAGAGCGCGAGTGAGTTCTCTACGACGGAGTTGAGGTCGGCGGGGCGAAGTCGCGAGCTGGGGAACTCGGCCAGTGCGGCGAACTGGTCTACCAGTGACCTCATCGTCTCTACGGACGATGAAATTACTGTGACTGCGCGCTCGACGACTGCCGGGGAGTTGGACTGCAGGTCGTGCTCGGCCAGCAGGGTCGCGAGGCGCGGGATGTGGCGCTGAATGAGCTCGGCGTTCAGCGCGATCGGCGTAAGCGGATTCTTGATCTCGTGCGCTACGCGGCGGGCGACCTCTTTCCAGGCGGATTGCTTTTGCGCGCGGAGGAGCTCGGAGACGTCTTCGAGTACGAGCACGTAGCCGAGATGCTGGTGAGGATCATTGCCCGCTCCCTCGAGAAGAGCGACGGTGGCGGAGATCTGGAGCGGGCCGGAGGCAGTGGACATCTGCATCTCGTCGGCAGCGGAGCCCATGCGATGCGAGCGGCGGAGCAGGCGGTCGAGCGACTCGATAATGTCGGCGGGGAAGGCCTCGTGCACGTGCATGCCGATGAACTGCTTCTGGCCGCCGGGGTCGAGGAGCTCGGAAATGGCACGATTGGCGAGCAGGATGTGGAGCGACGGTGAGAGCGTGACGACCCCGCTGGGGATGGTTTCGATGATGGTTTCGAGCTCGGCGCGGCGCTGCTGGAGCGTGGCGTTGAGGTCGGAGAGCTGCGCCCGCGATTGCTCGGCGAGGGCGCGGGAGGATTCGAGGTCGGAGGCCATCGCGTTGAAGCTGGCGGTGAGCTCGCCGAGCTCTTCGGTGGCGGAGGGGCTGACGCGGCGCGCATAGTCTCCTGCGGCGATGGCCTCCATGGCTTCCGCGAGAGTTTCGACGGGGCGCGTGACCTGCTTGGAAAGATTGAGCGCGAGCCAGCAGCACGCGAAGAGCGCGAGGCCGGTCATGAGCAGCAGGTAGAGCATGTAGAGCGCGCGGACCTGGCGGCGCTCGCGGAACAGAGTCCAATAGGTGTCCGCCGCGGAGCGGAGCTGGGCGGCGGTTTCGGAGACGCCGGCCGGGATGGGAAGCGCGACGACGACCACTCCGCCGTGCTGAAGGCCGGCGGAGGCAACGGCATAGTCGGTGCCTGCGACTGAGTAGAAGGGCTCGTCATTGCGCTGAGCGACGTCGAGCAGGACCTGCGGGAGCGGGCCGCGGACCGGTGTGCGGGTGACGGCCGCAGCGGGCTGTGGGCTCTCGTCTGTAGCAGGGGCGTTATCGGGTGGGATGAGGGAGCGGAGCTCGGCGGCCCCGGAGCTCGCGGGGAGATGCAGCGAGGCGATGGGCTTGCCATCAATGTAGACGATCGCGAAGCCGCCCTGGAGGGTCAGCTGGTGGAGCTCGAGCGTGCGATCAATCGCGGCAGCGTCGGTGTGGGGCGCGGCGAAGTTCAGCCCGGAGAGCTCAACCGCGATGGAGTCGGCCTCCGAGCGGGCGTTCGCGGCGGCATAGCGGAAGAGCTCCGCGGTGGCGCGGTTCGCGTCGTCACGCATTTCGGTGACGGGCTGCGAGAACCAGCGGTCCACAGCGCGGTTCATCAGCAGGTAGCTGAAAGCGAACATGAAGGCAAGCGGAACCATCGAGACCAGGACCGCTCCCCAGAGCATGCGCGTGCGCAGGCGCGTGCCGAGAACGCGGCTGCGCTGGTCGGCGTACAGGCGCAGGAAGTTGCGGACGAGAAGAATTAGAACGACGACGAATAGGACAAAGGCCAGCGTCGAGAGCGTGATGAAGACCAGCGTCTGCCGCGGAGACGCGGGATTCAGGAAGCTGAGGTTAAAGGCGTTCAGCGCAGCAAGCAGAACGAAGAGCAGCAGGCACACGCCGAGGCCGACGAGCAGCTTGCGGCGGCTTGCGGATGTGCCCATGGGGGGAAGTTTACTCGCTGGCACGAGCCGCCGGGAGCCGATTGTCGCCTGTGTCCGCCGATGGTTTTAGAGCGGAGTGTTGAAGCGACGCATGCGGATGGTCAGAATCAGAACGGCCGCGGCAAACAGGAGACCACCATAGAGTCCGGGCGTTGCAAGGAAGTGCAGAGGCGAGTAGTCGAACGAGAAACCCCCGTTGTCGCCTTGGGGGACGAGCTTATTAGCGTAGGCGACCTGGAAGACGCCGTCGAAACGATAGCGCAGAAAATCAACCACGTACCGGGAGTGCAGTGCAATCTTTTCAAAGACTGCGAGAGCGAAGAAGGGCAGGATTGCCCAGATGAGAGCGGCGCGGCGCGCCCACGACGAAACGACCAGACACCACGCGTAAATCGGTGCGTACCAAAGCGTCACCACGATGAGGCTGTAGGCCGTAAGGCCGATGATTTGTGGCCATTCGCGGCCGCTCCAGAGAATACCGATCGAGATGTGATGAGCAAGCAGGACGGCGTTCTCGATCAGAAAAACGACGATCTGCGCGGCCAGGGCGGTCACGAAGGTGATGACGGGCAGCAGCAACATCGGGATGGCGATCTTCGACAACACCGTGACGCTGTCGGAGACAGGAAGTGATTTCCAGAAGAGGATGCTGCGGTCCGCCCGCTCGCTGTGCAGCGCATCGAGCGAGTAAAAGAACGCGACGCCAACCATGGTGATGCCCAGGAAAAAGGGGATAACCAGGAGGGGAAGCGATGCAAGGCTCGATAGAGGCGCCTGGTTATGCTGCAGTTGAGCGAGCATGTCGCCGGTCAAACGCACGGCGGCCACCAGAGTAGCGAGGACGATGATGCATGCGACGACGATTGGTCCGCCGACGATCGAAAGGCTCTCCCACAGCTCGCGGCGGACGGACCAGAGAAAGGGACGCGTGGGATGTGTGGTAGTGGCGGCGCGCTCGGGAGCGGCGACGGCCATCTCTTCAGCGAAGTTCACGGCGCTCATTGAATCACCTCTTGGCGGGCGGATGGTTCTTCCATGGTGGCGACGAAGAGTTCGGCGATGCTGGGCGTGCGCAGTTCGCCGAGTTGCTGCAGCTGCTCGCGCGGGACGTTGTCGAACAGCATCACGCTGCGGCCGAAGATGACGCGTTCGCGCAGCGGATGGAGCGCGCGGGCGGCTTCGGTCTGCTCGGGCCGCACCATCACCTCGGTGTAGCGGGCCTGAATGCTGTCCATGCTGGTGTCAAGGACGATGCGGCCGCGCTGAATGAACACGAGATCGGTGAGGAGGTCTTGCACCTCTTCGACCTGATGAGTGGTGATGAGAATAGTGCGGCGACCGTCGAAGTACTCGTTCAACAGGGCGTCGTAAAACTGCTTGCGATAGAGCAGGTCAAGGCCTAGTGTGGGCTCGTCAAGGATCAAAAGCTTGGCGTCGATGGCCATCACGAGCGCCAGATGCAGTTGGACCACCATGCCTTTGGAAAGTGCCTTGACCTTTGCGTTCCTGGGGATGGAAGTGCGCGCGAGGAGCGTTTCCGCGCGGGCGCGGTCGAAGCGTGGGTGCACGCCTGCAACGTAATCGAGCGCCTGCGAAACCTTCATCCAGCGCGGAAGCACGGCAACGTCCGCGATGAAGCAGATGTCGCGCATGAGAGCCTCGCGGTCCGCCCACGGGTCATGGCCCAGGACGCGGAGCTGGCCGTCGTACGGCGTAAGCCCGAGGATGGCGTGCAGAGCGGTGCTCTTGCCCGCGCCGTTGGGCCCGATGAGCCCGACGATGCGACCCTCCTCGACGCGAAGGTCAACGCCGTCAAGGGCAACCGATTTGCCGTAGTGTTTGCGCAGGCCGCGCGCTTCAATGCAGGTCATCGTCCGTTACTCCCTTGGCGATTGTCGTTGTTTGCAGCGGAAAGCAGCGTTTTGGGATCCAGTCCAAGGCGGTGAATGGTCTCAGCGATGCGCGGCCATTCGGTATGAAGAAAGCGCTCGCGCTCGTCCTTGAGCAGAAGCTGCCGGGCCCCGGGGCGGACGAACATTCCCAAGCCGCGGCGCTTTTCGATGAGCTGCTCGTCGACGAGGCCCTGGTAGCTCTTCAGCACCGTGAGCGGGTTCACGCGGAGCTCGGCGGCCACCTGACGGACGGAGGGCAGGGGATCGCCTTCACGGAGGAGGCCGTCGAGCATCATCGCAGCGACGCGGTCCCGAAGCTGACGATAGATGGGCTGAGCGTCGTTCCAATTGAGTTCCACGAGTGCGGCTCTCCTGTGCTGGTGTTATATATAACTAAAACACCTTTGGAAGGCAAGAGGTATTTTCAGGGTGGTACTCTGCTGCCCCGTCTGAAATAGCCTTTGGTTGAGTCCTCCATTACGGGTGACAAACGTATGTCTGCATTGGTCTGGGCGATGGTGGGTGCCGGTCTGGCCGCGCTGGTTGCGGGGCTGGTGCTGGTTCGGCCGCGGTTTCGGACAGCGGAAGGCGCGGGAAAATTGATCGTGCTGGGCCCGGTGTTTGAGGCCGTCGCGCTGGCGATCTTCGCGGCGGAGCACTTCCTGGCGGCGCGAGGAATGATGGGAATTGTGCCGAAGTGGCTGCCGGGGCCGCTGTTCTGGACCTACTTCTTTGGCGTGGCGCTGGCGGCCGCGGCGATCAGCTTAATCGTTTGGCGCAGCGTGGGGTGGTCCGCTCTATTGCTGGCGCTATTTTTTCTGCTCATTGTCATCACGATCGACCTGCCCAATCTACATAAGGAACTCCACGACAGGTTCTTCTGGATCCTGACCGTGCGGGAGACCTGCTTCGCGAGCGGAGCGATGGTGCTGGCGGGCCACTGCCTGGGGCAGACACCCATCCCGCAGATCGCGAGAGCCGCGCTGGTGCGGGTAGGCCGCGTGATCGTGGCGGCGGCGATGGTGTTCTATGCGATCGAGCACTTCTTGCATCCGCTGCATGTGCCGGGTGTGCCGCTCGAGAAGATGACGCCCGCCTGGGTGCCGGGCCCGGCGGTGCTTGCGTATTTCGTAGGCCTGGTTCTGCTGGCCGCAGGTGTCGCGATGTTTGTGCCACGGATGGTGAGGATCGCGGCTGCGGCTGCGGGCGCGATGCTCGTTCTGCTGGTCGTGTTCTTTTATGTGCCGATCTTCCTGACGGAAATGCACACGCCGCTGGCGCTCGAGGGCATGAACTACGTCGGCGACACGTTGCTGTTTGGGGCGACGGTCTTGCTGGCGGGGTGGGACGCGGAATCGCGAGTCTTTAGAGATTGAGCGCTAGGCTTCGTGCTGCTCAGGCCAGTTTCGTCCCTTGGACAGAGTGAGAGAGATCTGGCCCGCGTGATGCGAGGTGTGGAAGAGGACATGAGCGAACAGCCTGATTCGCGGGACTGTACCGAAGAACGGGGTATCGATCGGATGCAGCCAGTCTTCATCGTTGCTGTTCTCGACCACGCTTCTTAGCGACTCGTATCCGCGTGCGATCAGTTGCCGG